>NZ_JBRRCR010000070.1:0-22615 GCF_056759115.1 Stenotrophomonas sp. STEN087
GGTTGAGGGGGTGTGAGCGGCATGGATGCCGCGACCAAGCCCCCATGGACGGGTTTACGGCGTCCCCCTCAACCGGACCCGCCCCGCCATCCCACGGAATGCAGGCCTTTGACCTTGCCGTTGCCGTTGATTCCGCAGGTGCAGGGCGCAGTCCTGCCGCCACCCTCACTCCGCGATCAACACCAGCCCATCCGGGAACACGATCGCCGCTTCATCCGCACTCAGATCGAAGAACCCCACGCCATGCTTCTCGGCCAGGTCCTGCACGCGCCCATGCGCACGCTCCGCCACCGAATAGGCGAATGCGCCGTAGATCACCGCGCGGCCGATGCTGTAGTCGGTTACCTCGGCACGGTCGTCATCGTCGTTGCTCAGCGGCCCGTTCATCGGCGGGAAGTCCCGCGCCATCTCCGCGAACCACGCCTGCAGCGCCGGGCTGCTCACCGCCGGATCGTCGTACTCGTGGTTCTCGCCCCACTGCGCCTGCTTCTCGAACCAGGCGATGAAGGCCGCTGCTTCGCGGGGTGCAGCGCTGGGCTCGAACACCATCATGTCGTAACTCATTGAACCGTCCTGTGCATGGCGGGGTCAGAGCCTTCGCCGTTGGAAGGATCCGACCCCGGCGCGGGGTCTGTGGCTGCACAGGGTATCGCGCTACGGCCGTTCGGCCGCACTCATCGACAAGCCCGGCGCCAGCGCCTTCGCCTCGGGGAACAGCGCGAAGCGCAGGCCGATCAGGCCCATCAGCGCCTCGTCGCGTGCCTTGCAGGCGCCTACGCCACCGACTCGGCCCAGCGACGTATCCAGGCGCTCGCGCAGTGCTTCGGCGGCGGCAATCGGGCGGCGTGCGGCGATTTGCCGACGGTAATGCGCGGCGATCTCTTCCAGGATGTGCTCGACCGCCTCGCGGCTGCGCTCCGGCAGCTCCAGGCGGGCACGGCGCAGCTGCAGGATGTTCAGGCCGATGCGCGCCTCGTTGAGCATGTCCACCGAGGCGATGTCGCTGCCTTCCGGCGTCGCCGCCAGGCGCGGGGCCAGCAGGCCCAGCAGGTCCAGCATGCGTGCGGCGAAGCGCTGGCGGTCCTGCTGGCCGCGCCCTTCGGCGGCTTCGGCCAGCGTGGTCCAGCCCTGCCGCACCAGCCGGCGCGCGGTCCACTCGGCACCCACCGAACGGAACAGGCGGGTCATCACCACCGCGAAGCCAATGCCGATGAACATCGCGATGGACGAGTTGAGGAAGCTCTGGATGTTGGCGCTGTAGGTGTTCTGCAGGCTCAGCAGCGCGGCCAGGTTGACCGTCAGCGGCAGCGCGAACAGCGCGCTCTTGGGGTGGTGCAGCAGCAGGCCCAGCGGCAGGAACGCCACCGCCAGCACCAGCGCCAGCAGGCCGAAGTCGTGCACGGCCGGGAACACGCCGAACAGGTACACGCCGGCCACCAGCGAAGCGACGATGGCCCACACCAGGAACGAGACCATGCTCGGTGCCGGGTCGTCCTGCGCGGCGAAGAACGCGGCCGTCACCGCCGCCATCATCGCGCCGTTGCCGCCGCCTTCCCAACCCAGGCCGATCCACAGCACGCAGTAGCTCATCAGCGCCACGCCGGCGCTGAGCGCGGAGAACAGCGCCATGCCGTAGTCGACGTGCTTGTCGGTGGCCACGCGCTCGGTACGGATGCGGTAGTGGGCGCGGTCCAGCGGCGCGGTGCCGTGGTCGATCGCGTGCTGCAGGGTGCGGCAGTCCTGCCACAGGTCCACCAGCTCCTCCAGGCGCAGCAGCAGGCTGGCCAGCTGCAGGTGCTGCAGGTCGCTGTCCACCTGCGGCTTCAGTGCGCTGATGCGCGCACGCAGGCGGGCATAGTCGCTGGCACTGGCGGGCGTATCGATCCAGTCGTGGATGTCATCGACCAGCGCCGGCAGGCCCTCGGGCAGCGTCTGCCCCTCGCTGCGCAGCGCGCTCAGGCGGTCGGCAATCGACGACAGCACCGGCAGCAACAGCAGCATGCGCTCGCGCAGGCGTTCCATCGAAACCGCAGAGCCCGCATGGCGCGGATCATCGCGGCGCAGGAACTCGATGAGGGCTTCGAACTGCACCAGGTCGGCGGCCAGCCGGTTGCGCGGGGCATGGGCGCGGCCACGCTCGAGGATCTGCCGGCACCACTGCGCGGCATCCTCCATCCAGTTGCCGATGCGGGTGCGCAGCATCGGCTGCACCGAGGCCGGGAACAGCAGCGACGCGGCCAGCACCGCCACCACCGTGCCGAGGATGATCTCCTCGCTGCGCGCCACCACCGTGTCGAAGATGGTTTCCGGCGAGGTCACCGCCGGGAAGCCGATGAAGGCCGTGGTGTAGCCGGCCAGCAGGAACGCGTAGCCGCGCGGGCCACGATTGAGCAGGGCCAGGAACAGGCAGCCTGCCAGCCAGATCGACATCGCCGCGCTCAGCACCATCGGCGTTTCCACCAGCGCCGGCAGCACCAGCAGAGTGGCCAGGCCGGCCACCAGGGTGCCGACGATGCGGTACACGCCCTTGGCCCGGGTCGGGCCCAGCAGCGGCTGGCTGACGATGTACACCGTGCCCATCGCCCAGTACGGGCGCGACAGGTTGCCGGCCATGGCGATGTACAGCGCGGCCACTGCGGCCAGGTAGGTCTTGATCGAGAACAGCCACGCCTGGCGGTCGGTCAGCGCGTTCATGGCTTACTTCGCCGTGGCCTGCGCGGTGGCGGGGGCGACCGTGGTCTGCCAGCCGCCACCCAGCACCAGGAACAGATGGATCTGGTCGCGCGAGACCTGCGCCTCGGCCGCGGCCAGGGTGGCATCACTGGTCACCAGGCTGCGGTCGGCATCCAGGCTGGACAGGTACGGGGTGCGCCCGGCCTGGTACAGCCGGCGGTTCTGCTCGGCGGCCAGCGCGGCCTGCTGCTGGGCTTCGCGCAGCGACTGCAGGCGGCGCAGGTCCTGCGCGTAGCGGTCCAGCGCGGTCTGCGTCTCGCGCAGGGCCTGCAGCACGGCATGGTCGAACTCGGCCAGCGCGGCATCGGCACCGGCCTCGGCGGCGTGGATGCGGGCATGCGTGCCCGAGGACGGCAGCGTCCACGAGATCAGCGGGCCGATCGACCACTGCTGGGTCATTGGCTGGCCGAAGTCCTCCAGCAGGCCGGCGGCACCCAGCGAGGCACCCAGACGGATGTCCGGGTACAGCTCGGCGGTGGCCACGCCGATGCGTGCGGTGGCCGAGGCCAGCTTGCGTTCGGCCTGGCGGATGTCGGGGCGACGCTGCAGCAGGGCGCGGCCATCACCCACCGGCAGCGGCTGGGCCAGGCGCGGCGCGTCGGCGCAGTCGATCACGCCGGCCGGCAGCTGGCCGGGGGTCTGCCCCAGCAGCGCGGCCAGGGAATAGGCCGCGGCCGAACGCTGCGCGCGCAGCGGCGGCAGGGCGGCTTCCAGCAGGGCCACCTGCGCGTTGGCGCGGGCCAGCTCCGGCGGCGTGCCGCGGCCGGCATTGATCAGGCGCTGGGTGACCGAGCGGCTGCGCTGCTGCAGCTGCAGCGAATGCTCGGCCACGTGCAGTTCGTGGTTGGCGTGGCAGATTTCCAGGTAGCTGTCGGCCACCTCGGCCACCACGCTCACCTGCGCCAGGTCGCGTGCGGCGGCTACTGACTGCTCGTCGGCGCGGGCCGCTTCGGCACCACGCTTGAGCTTGCCGAACAGATCGAACTGGTAGCTGACCGCGAACTTGCCGTCGGCCAGGTTGATCACCGGCAGCTCGTGTTCCTGCAGGAAGGCTTCGGCCGACAGCTGCGCGCGGCTGACGCCGGCTTCGGCTTCGTATTCGAAGCCACCGGCATCCATCGCCTGTTCGTACACGGCGGCGGCACGGCGCAGGTGCGCATCGGCGGCCTTCAGCTCGACGTTGTCACGCAGCGCCTGGGTGATCAGGCCATCCAGCACCGGATCGTTGTACAGCGACCACCAGCGGTCGGGCAGCGCCTGGTTGGCGGCAACATCCGGGTTCTGGGTATCGATGAAGGCGGCATTGGCCTCCGGGCGCTTGAAGGCCGAGCCTTCCGGCAGGGCGTAATCCGGGCCGACAGTCTTGCAGGCCGCCAGGCTGGCCAGCGCAACGATCAGGCCGAGACGGGGCAGGGTGGTGTTCACAGGCCCGCCTGTGTCGGCGTGGTGCCGGCCTTGTCTGCGCGCTTCCTGCTGTTGGTTTCGACCGTCACCGTGGCGGTACGGCCGGCGATCAGTTCCACGCCCTGGGGCACGTCGTCGATGGCGATGCGCACCGGGATGCGCTGCGCCAGCCGCACCCAGTCGAAGGCCGGGGTCACGTTCGGCAGCAGGGTGCTGCCGTTGCTGCGGTAGCGGTCCTCGATGCCGGCGGCGATGCTTTCGACGTGGCCGCGCAGCGCGGTCGACTCGCCCATCAGGCGGATGTCCACGGCCTGCCCGGGTGCCACGCCGCGCAGGCGGGTTTCCTCGAAGTAGCCATCGATGCGGAACGAGCCGGTATCCAGCAGCGCCAGCACCGGCTTGCCGGCCACCACGTAGTCGCCCACGCGCATGGTGCGGTCGTTGACCCGGCCGTCGGCCGGCGCGTGCACTTCAGTGCGGGCCAGGTTCAGATCAGCCAGGTCGACCGCGGCCTGGGCGGTGGCCAGCGACGCCTGCGCGGCCTGCAGCTTGGCCCGGCGCACTTCGGCGTCCTCGGCGGCCACCAGGTCCTGCAGGCTGCGGTCGCGGCCGATCTCGCGGCGCAGCTGCGTCACCGAGGCCTGGCGCTCGGCCAGGCTGGCCTTGGCCTGCTCCAGCGCGATGCGGTAACGCGCACGGTCGATCACGAACAGCACGTCGCCCTTCTTCACCGCCTGGTTGTCGGCCACGTTCACCGATTCCACCAGGCCGGACACATCAGGGGCCACCTGCACCACGTCGGCGCCGACATGGGCGTCGCGGGTCCACGGCTCATCCATGTAATAGACCCACAGCTGGCGCAGGACCAGCAGGGCCACGATCACCGCCGCGCTGGTCAGCAGTATGGGAAGGGTCTTCTTCACGATCTTGTTCACGATTGCATCCAACGCAGGAGGTGGAACAGCAGGCCCAGCACGATCCCGTACAGCGCCAGGTTGAACAGCGCCGGATGCCAGACATGGCGGTAGGCACCGGCACGCTGCAGCAGCGCGTGCAGGCCGCTGTTGACCAGGTAGGCCAACAACATCAACCCGAGCAGGGTCGGGACGAACACTCCGTGGAGACTGAATTCACCGGGCATCGGTAGGGGGGCGAGATGGGGGAGGGGAGGGCAACACACAGGACAACGGCAACGGGCAAAAGCCGCTGGCGCCTGCACGGCAGCGGCGGTGTTTCAAGGACAACGCGCTTACGTGATGCGGTCGGCCGCCTCGGCCAGCAGGCGCCATGCCTTCAGCACGGCCTGCAGTTCATCCATGGAAAGTTCGCCGAACACGTCCTGGCGCAGGCCGATGAGCTGTTCTTCCAGCTCGCGCACCAGCGCCTGTCCCTCGTCGGTCAGCCACAGCAGGTTGGCGCGGCGGTCGCTGGCGTCGCTTTCGCGGCGGACCAGGTCGCTGGCGCACAGCTTGTCCAGCAGGCGTACCAGGGAGGGGCCTTCCATGCCCAGCTGCTGGGCCAATGCCACCTGGCGGATACCGCCGCCGGAGCGGCCGATCATCAGCAGGGGCATGGTGCAGGCGGTGGAGATGCCGTAGCTGCCGAGCCGGCTGTCGGCCAGGCGCTGCCACTGCCGTCCTGCATAGAGCAGGCCGGAGCTGAGCTGCATCTGCAGCCGGGTACGGTCGTCGAGGGGTCGGTCCATAAGAGATAGATAGGATACTACTAATTTCATTCCTATCAATAGTTTTTGCTGAATGGGTGATTGGGGTGGGTGGGTGTATTGAGGAAAGCGTTGCGCCTGCTGGTTGTCGGTGGGGCTGCGGGGGCCGGACGGTGCAGGACACGCCGTAAACCCCCCTCCGGGGCCCGGGGCCCCCCCCCGCCGGCGGGGGGGGGCGCCCGGGGGGGGGGGGGGGGCGGGGGGGGCGCGCCCCCCCCCCCCCCCCCCCGGCGGGGCCCGCGCCCCGCCCCGGCGGGGGGCGCCGGCCCCGCGGTGGGGGGGGCACGGCGTGTCCTGCGCAGCCCCCTCTCCCCCTCCAGCCCGATACCAATCAAGGCGCTACGACGACCCCCGATGAACCGTCCCCACAGGACGACCCACCCCCCGGTCGGGTACGATGCTCGCCCCCCGTTCGGGACGCTGTAAGCAATGAGCAAGAACAACGAAAAGGCCGCCCCGCAGTGCGATGTGACCCAGGACCAGGCCGAGGATGCGGTGCGCACCCTGCTGCGCTGGGCCGGTGAGGACCCGTCCCGTGAAGGCCTGCTGGATACCCCGCGCCGCGTCGCCGAAGCCTATGGCGACTGGTTCAGCGGCTACCGCGACGACCCGCGCGCCTACATGGAGCGGACCTTCGAGGAAGTGGCCGGCTACGACGAACTGATCGTCCTGCGCGACATCGAGTACGAAAGCCACTGCGAACACCACATGGCGCCGATCATCGGCCGCGTGCACGTCGGCTACCTGCCGGCCGGCAAGGTGGTGGGCATCAGCAAGCTGGCCCGCGTGGTCGAAGCCTACGCCCGCCGCTTCCAGGTGCAGGAAAAGATGACCGCGCAGATCGCCCAGTGCATCCAGGATGTGCTGCAGCCGATCGGCGTCGGCGTGGTCGTCGAAGGCGCCCACGAATGCATGACCACCCGCGGCATCCACAAGCGCGGCGTCAGCATGGTCACCTCCAAGATGCTGGGCAGCTTCCGCGACGACGCGCGTACCCGCGCCGAGTTCCTGCGCTTCATCGAAGTGGGCGGCAGGCGCTGAGCCGCTTGCCCGCACCGCGCCGGCCCCGCGTGGCCGGCACGTCCACGGCTGCCCCCGCGGCGGCCGTGCATGGCTGCCCGCAGCCGCCAGCGTCCATGAATCCTTTCGCTGCATGAAGCACCGCGAACGCATTGCCCGTTACCGCCACCTGCGCGAACAGCCCCAGTGGAAGCTGCTTGCCGCCGACCACGCCCCGGAAATCATCGGCCTGCTGCAGGGCCTGCTGATGGAAGGCGAGCGCACGCTGCCGTCCTCGGTACTGAACGAGCGCCTGCAACGCGCGCTGGACCAGCTGGCCGGCGACGAACTGTCGCGCGAGCTGCCGCGTACCGCCCAGGCCTATATCGCCCACTGGCTGGCGCAGGGCTGGCTGGAACGCCGCCTGCCCGAAGGCGCCGACCAGGAGCAGTACGAACTGTCGACCCAGGCGTTGCAGGCGATCCGTTTCGCCGACAGCCTGGAGCAGGCCCGCGTGGCCGCCACCGAAAGCCGCCTGGCCCTGGTCATCGAGCAGCTCTCCGCGCTGGCCGCACAGACCGAAGCCGATCCTGATGCGCGCCTGTCCGCGCTGCACGACGAGCGCGACCGCATCGATGCCGAGATCGCCCGCGTCGGCGCCGGCCGCGTGGTCGCCCTTGACGGCAAGCGCGCGCTGGAACGCACCCGCCAGATCATCGGCCTGGCCGACGAACTGACCGAGGACTTCCGCCGCGTGCGCGATGACTTCGAGCAGCTCAACCGCGATTTCCGCGAACGCATCATCGACGACGAAGGCGAGCGCGGCGACGTGCTGTCGCAGTTGTTCGAAGGCGTCGACGTCATCGGTGAAAGCGATGCCGGCCGCAGCTTCCAGGCGTTCTGGCGCCTGCTCAACGATGCCGAACAGAGCGCCCAGCTCGACGCCGCGCTGGAGGCCGTGCTCGCGCGCGGCTTCGCCCGTCGCCTGGACCGCAACGAACGCAACTTCCTGCGCGGCTTCACCAGCACCATGCTGGAACGCGGCGGCCAGGTGCACGACGTGCTGCAGAACTTCGCGCGCAGCCTGCGCGGCTTCGTGCAGAGCCGTGGCTACCTGGAACAGCGCCGCCTCAACCAGCTGCTGAAGCAGGCGCAGTCCGAAGCACTGGCCCTGCGCGATGATTTCCCCGCCCAGCGCAGCATCGGCCGCGACCTGCAGCTGACCACCAGCCGCCTGCGCTCGTGGTCGCAGTGGAAGCTGCACGACCCGCGCAGCGCGCAGGTCGATGGCAACGTCGAGTACAACGATGCGGCCGCCATCAGCCTGGAAAGCGTCGGCGACCTGGTGGCCTCGTCGGAAATCGACTTCCGTACCCTGCGCCGCGACCTGCACGAACTGCTGGACGCACAGCCGCGCCTGAGCATCGCCGAAGCCTTGGCCCAGCGCGAAGCGCCGCAGGGCCTGGGCAGCGTCATCGGCTATCTGTCGCTGGGCACGCGCTTCGGCAACGTGGTCGCCGGCGAGCAGGAGCTTGCGCAATGGCGCGGCGGCGACGGCCAGGTGCGCCGCGCACGTATTCCGCTGGTTTGGTTCACCCAGGAGAGACGCCATGAGCTGGCATGAAGATCCCATCGAAGCAGCGGCGCCCGACCTGGTCGAAGACGCCTACGAGGCCGAACCGGCACCGGTTGCCGCACAGCCGCGTCGTGGCAACGACGTCTATTACATGGGCGATACCGGCCGCCTGCCGCTGGATGCGCGCCGCGCGCTGTGCCAGCTGCTGATCGGCCCCAGCATCGACCAGCTGCGCCACGCCAAGCTGTGGCCGGCGCTGATCCGCAGCGAAGCCGCGATCCGCTCGGCACTGGCCGACCTGTTCCTGGAACTGGTGCTGGACCGTGACAGCGGCGTGGCGTTCACCCGCCAGGCCGATACCGAAGACGTCGACGCGCCGGTGCTGCTGCGCACCTCGCCGCTGACCTTCATCGATTCGGTGCTGCTGCTGTACCTGCGCCAGCAGCTGGCCGAGGCCGATGCGCGCGGCAACCGCGCCGTCGTCGCCGACGCCGAGATGGCCGAAGCGCTGGCCATCTACGAGAAGAACCTGTCCACCGACCGCGCCGGCTTCAACCGCCGCGTCGCCTCGGCCGTGCAGAAGATGAAGGACAACCACATCCTGACCCGCCTCGGCGGCCAGGAAGACCGCCACGAAGTCTCGCCGGCGCTGAAGCTGATGTTCTCCGCCGAAGACGTGTCCCAGCTTTCGGCGGTGTACCGCCAGCTGCGCGAAACCCCGGCTGCAGAAGCCTGAGAGACCGGAGCACCGAATGGCCATTTCCAAGCACACTCCCGCCCTGTTCAATGAAGGCCTGCCGGACCCGCGCCTGCAGCAGTTCCGCATGCGCCGCCTGCAGGTGCACAACTGGGGCACCTTCAACGGCCTGACCGAAGTGCCGATCGCCGAGCGCGGCTTCCTGTTCGTCGGCCGTTCCGGCTCGGGCAAGTCGACCCTGCTCGATGCGATGTCCGCGCTGCTGACGCCGCCAGCCATCGTCGACTTCAACGCCGCCGCGCGTGAAGCCGAGCGCAGTGGCCGCGACCGCAACCTGGTCTCCTACGTGCGTGGCGCGTGGGCCGACCAGCAGGACAGCGGCACCGGCGAAATCGCCACCCAGTACCTGCGCAAGGGCGCGACCTGGACCGCACTGGTGCTGGAATACCGCGCCGGCGATGGCCGCGTGGTGTGCCTGGTGCGACTGCTGTGGATCTCCGGCAACGGCACTTCGGCCGGCGACGTGCGCAAGCACTACATGATCGCCGAGCGCCCGTTCGATATCGCCAAGGACCTCGGTGGCTTCGACCTGGACCTGCGCAAGCTGAAGCAGAAGCTGGCCGACATCCACCACTTCGATACGTTCTCCGGCTACGCCGAGCGCTTCCGCCACCTGCTGGGCATCGACAACGAGATGGCGCTGCGCCTGCTGCACAAGACGCAGTCGGCGAAGAACCTGGGCGACCTCAACGTCTTCCTGCGCGACTTCATGCTGGACACGCCGCGCACCTTCGATGCCGCCGAGCGCCTGGTCAGTGATTTCGCCGAACTCGACGGTGCGCACCAGGCGGTGGTCACCGCGCGCCGCCAGGTGGAAACCCTGCTGCCGGCGCGCGCGCACTACACCGAACTGAAGCACATGCATCGCCAGCGCGGCGATGACGAGACCCTCAAGCTGGGCATCGACAGCTTCCGCGAAAGCCGCCGCCAGCTGCTGATCGAAGCGCGCCTGCGCGAGATGGACGTGCGCGACCGCGGCCTGCTGGGCGAAGAAGCCCAGCGCCGCGCGGCGCTGGACAACCACACCGAACGCCTGGCCGAGCTGGAACTGCAGCGCCGCCAGCAGGGCGGTGAGCGCATCGAGGAACTGGAACGCGAGCAGGGCCGCGCCGAAGCCGAGCGCGACCGCCGCCTGGCCAAGCAGGCGCAGGCCCGCGAGGCCGCGCGCCACCTGCAGGCCGAACTGCCGGAAGACGCGCATGGCTTCTCCGAACTGGTCGAGCGCGCGCAGAACGAACTGCAGGACCGCCAGCGTGCTTCGGCGGCGCTGGACGATGCGATCAGCGAACGGTTGGGCGGCAAGCGCGATGACGAACGTCGCTTCGGCGAAGTGCGTGGCGAACTGGAAGCGATGCAGCGCACGCCGTCCAGCATTCCCGCACCGATGCAGAAGCTGCGCGCACGCCTGGCCGAGGAAACCGGCATTTCGGAAGCCTCGCTACCTTTCGTGGGCGAACTGATCCAGGTCCGCACCGAGGAGCAGAACTGGCAGGGCGCCATCGAGCGCGTGCTGGGCGGGTTCGCGCAGTCGCTGCTGGTGGACGACAAGCACTACAACGAGGTGGCCGACTGGGTGAACCGCACCCACCTCGGCATGCGTTTCACCTACTACCGCGTGCGTCGCAACGACGATGCGTTCGCCCGCGAACCGTCCGCGCGTTCGCTGCTGCACAAGCTGGAACTGCGTGACCACGCCTTCGAAGGCTGGCTGCGCCGCGAGCTGGGCAAGCGCTTCGACTACGAATGCGTCGATGCCAAGCAGCTGCGCAACGTCGACCGCGGCATCACCCGCGAAGGCCAGGTCAAGCATCCGGGCGACCGCTTCGAGAAGGATGACCGCAGCGCGGTGAACGACCGTCGCCGCTGGATCCTCGGCTTCAACAACCGCGACAAGCTGGTGGTGTTCGAGCGCGAAGCGCAGGAACTGGCCAAGCGCATCGCCAGCTGCGATACCGATATCGCCAGCCTGCGCGGCCAGCGTGACCGCGACAACGAACGCCGCCTGGCCTGCCATGAGCTGATCGGCATCCAGTGGAACGAGATCGACGTGGCCGCGCCGCAGCAGCGCCTGGCCGATATCGAAGCCACCCTGCGCGATCTGCGCGAAGGCAACGCCGACCTGGCCCGCCTGGCCAAGCAGATCGACGCCGTGCGCGCCGATATCGAGCAGGCCCGCCGCACCTATGAAGACACCCGCGTCGAGCGCGGCCAGCTGGTGCGCGAACGCGACCGCCTGGACCGTGCCCGCCAGCAGAGCCGCGCCCTGGTGCTGCCGGCGCTGGCCGAAGACCAGGAAGCCGGCCTGGCCGAGCGCTTGCAGGAGCAGGGCCCGCTCAGCCTGGAAACGCTGGAAGCGCACATGCGCCAGGTCAGCAACGCGCTGAACGAACAGCTGTCGTCCTCGCAGCAGGACGTCAACCGCGTCGAGAACCTGCTGCTGGGCTGCTTCCGCCGCTTCATCCAGCAGTGGCCGGAGGAATCGGGCGACTTCACCGTGTCGGTGGCCTCGGCCGAGGATTTCCTCGCCCGCCTGGAACGCCTGGAACGCGACGGCCTGCCGCAGCACGAAGAACGCTTCTTCGACCTGCTGCAGAACCAGAGCAAGAACAACCTGCTGGCCCTGCAGCGCCACAGCGCCGAGGCCCGCAAGTCGATCGGCCAGCGCCTGGACGAGGTCAACGCCAGCCTGGAACAGGTGCCGTTCAACCGCGGCACCCTGCTGACCATCGAGCTGAGCGACCGCCGCCTGCCGGAAGTGGGTGAGTTCCACCTGCAGCTGCGCGAGGTGCTGTCGCAGCAGCAGACCGAACAGCGCGAGCTGGCCGAATCGCAGTTCACCGTGCTGCGCCAGCTGGTCAACCGCCTCGGTTCGCAGGAAGGCGAGGACAAGCGCTGGCGCGAGCTGGTGCTGGACGTGCGCATGCACGTCGAGTTCATCGGCGTGGAGCTGGATGCGGAAACGCGCCAGCAGGTCGAGATCTACCGCAGCGGCGCCGGCAAGTCCGGTGGCCAGCGGCAGAAGCTGGCCACCACCTGCCTGGCCGCGGCGCTGCGCTACCAGCTCGGTGGCGCCGACAGCCAGCTGCCCAGCTATGCCGCCGTCGTGCTCGACGAAGCCTTCGACAAGGCCGACAACGAGTTCACCGCGCTGGCGATGAACATCTTCGACAACTTCGGCTTCCAGATGGTGGTCGCCACCCCGCTGAAGTCGGTGATGACGCTGGAGCCGTTCATCGGCGGCGCCTGCTTCGTCGAGATCAGCGGCCGCCACGATTCGGGCGTCCTGCTCATCGAGTACGACGAAGAAGGCAAGCGCCTGAAGCTGCCCGAGCGCAGCCGCCAGCAGGCCAACGAACCGGAAGAAGCCGAGGCCTGACCGCCTCGGCCGCAAGGGTAATGCCGGCCAGCGGCCGGCACTACCGCGACCAGCAATCCCCTGTAGAGCCGAGCCATGCTCGGCCGCTCCGCGCGACCGGCAACAGCGTGCCAACCAAGGTCGGCACCTACCAGAAGCCGCTCTGCTCTTGCTCCCAGCTTCCGCGCTCGCGCAGAGGCCGGGCAGCGGTTGGGTGAGGGCGCATGGCAGGACCGCGAGCGCCATGGATGGCGCTCACGAGCCCCCATGGATGGGTTCACGGCGTGTCCTGCCATGCGCCCTCATCCGATCGCCCACATAGGAGTGAGGCGCCAGCGACGCAGTGGATCACGCCCCGCGGAACGTATCCCACGCCATCCGCGCGATCAGCACCACCACCAGCCCCACGAACAGCTTGCGGATGAACGGCGTGCCGCCCTTCAGCGCCAGCCGCGTGCCTACCACCGAGCCGAAGATGTTGGCCGCCGCCATCGGCAGCGCGAACAGCCACAGGATGTTGCCGGTGGGGATGAAGAACGAGATCGCCGCCACGTTCGTCGCCAGGTTCACTACCTTCGACGCCGCCGAGGCGCGCAGGAAATCCAGGCCGAAGAAGCGCACGAACAGGAAGATCAGGAAGCTGCCGGTGCCCGGCCCGAAGAAGCCGTCGTAGAAACCGATCGCCGCGCCGATGGCCAGCGCGATGGCCAGCTCACGGCGGCCGATCTCCTGCGGCCGGTGCAGCGCACCGAAATCCTTCTTCCACAGCGTGTAGCCCAGCATCGCCACCAGCAGCACCAGCACCAGCGGGCGCACCGCCTCCTTGGGCAGCAGGCTGACCGCCGTGGCGCCGGCGAAGGAGAAGATGAAGGCGGTGCCGGCGGCGAACAGCACCGGCTTCCACGGGAAGCGCACGTTGCGCGCGTAGCGCCAGGCGGCCGCGCCGGTGCCGAACATCGAACTGAACTTGTTGGTGCCGAACAGCATCGCCGGCGTCTGCTGCGGCAGCACCGTGAACAGGCCCGGCAGCTGCACCAGCCCGCCGCCGCCCACCGCTGCATCGACCAGGCCGGCGATGAAGGCAATCACCACCAACCACCACAACTCAGGGGGAACCAGTTCCAGCACGGCGATCGACACTTGGATGGGGGGCGACAGCATACGCCTATCGCCGATGGATGCTGGCCGCGTCCCGCGCGACAATACCGGCATGACCCGCACACCCGCCGATCCCTGCCCCTGCGGCCTGCCCGCCGACTACGCCGCCTGCTGCGGCCGCTACCACGCTGGCGAAGCCGCACCCGATGCCGAGCGCCTGATGCGTTCGCGCTACAGCGCCTACGTACGGCAGCTGGCCGACTACCTGCGCCAGACCTGGCACCCGGATACGCGCCCGGCCGAACTTTCGCTGGACGAGGCACCAGGCCAGCGCACCCAGTGGCTGGGCCTGACCGTGAACGATCACACCGTCACCGGCCCCGACAGCGCCGAAGTCCGCTTCACCGCCCGCTACCGCATCGGCGGTGGCAGTGCGGTGCGGATGACCGAGCACAGCCGCTTCCTGCGCATCGACGGCCGCTGGTACTACCTCGACGCGGTCTGAGCCTCGGCGCCGCCGCGCACCGCCAGCACGCGCTGGCCGCCGTGCGCGCAGACCCGGTTGCGGCCTTCTTCCTTGGCCGCATACAGCGCCTGGTCGGCGGCCTTGACCACCCCGGCCGGGCGCGCATCGATGCGGCTGTCGGCCAGGCCGATGCTCACTGTCACCTGCACCACCTGGCCGCTGCTGCCGCGGCCGCGCTGCTGCTGCCCGGCGTTGTCGTCGCGGCTGCGCGTGCTGCGGTCGCGCAGCTGCATGCGGCTGTCCTCGATGCTCTGCCGCAGCGCTTCCACCGCATCCACGCAGGCCGGCGCCGCGCGGTCCAGGAACACCACCGCGAACTCCTCGCCGCCATAGCGGAACGCACGGCCGCCATCGCCCACCCGCGCCAGCCGCGAGGCCACCAGCTTCAGCACGTCATCGCCGGTGTCGTGGCCGTGGGTGTCGTTGAACTTCTTGAAGTGGTCCACGTCCACCATCGCGATGCTGTAGGTGCCCGCGGCACGCTGCAGGGTTTCGTTGAAGGCGCGCCGCCCCGGCAGTCCGGTCAACTCATCGCGGAACGCCATGTGGAAGGATTCCTGCAGGGTGGCGCCCAGCATCAGCAGCAGTGCGGCCACGCTCAGCGCCGGCAGCAGCGCCGGCTGCAGGAAGATGCGCGGCAGCATCCACCACAGACACAGCAGCGCCAGCAGCATCGCCGTGTGCAGGGGGCGCGGCCGCCGCCAGGCCTGCCAGCCCAGCGCAGCGGTCGCCGCCAGGAACAGCAGGGCCGGCAGCTGCGCCAGCGCATTCCAGTCGCTCGGAATCCACGCGAAGTGCCGGTTCGACAGCAGGTCATGCATGTCCTGCGGCTGCTGCGCGGCCAGCAGGATGAAGATCGCCAGCAAGGTGCCGCTGCCGATCCCGCGCAGCAGCAGGTCCTGGCGGCGCCGGCCACGCTCGGGCCACAGCGCATGCACGGCAAACAGCAGTGGCAGCCAGGTGGAGACCGCATGGAAGCGCAGCGGCGTCAGCGGGCTGACGTAGCCCAGCCGCAGGTAGTGGGCCAGGTCCGGGTGCAGCACCGTGAACACGGCCGCCACCAGCAGCAGCAGGCACAGCGTGCGCACCTGGTTGTACATCAGCGCCAGCCCCGCGCCCAGGCAGGCCAGCAACCAGGGCCGCACGCGCTGGCCGGCGCGGCCGACATCCTCGTTGCCCAGGGTGGCCCACAGCACCAGTGCGACCAGCAGGGCGGGCAGCACGAACAGGTAATGCGCAGGCTGGCGGAGCGGATGATCGGACAAGCGGTAATTCCAGCGCGGTCACTACACGGCCGCAGCACTGCCGTTAGCGGCGTTGGCGCAGGGTTCTTGAATGGGCGCGATGTGAATGCGCTGCTCCGGTGCGATGACATCGCGCTCACCCGCAGCAGCCGAAGCTGGTGCCCATGGACAGCGCAACCCTCGCCGTCGCTGCCCCGCAGCGTGAACTCGCCAGCCACTTCGCCCATGTGCGTGGACGCAGCCAGCAACTGGCCGCACCGCTCAGCGCCGAAGACGCGATGCTGCAGAGCATGGACGATGCCAGCCCGGCCAAATGGCACCTGGCCCACACCACCTGGTTCTTCGAGCGCTTCGTGCTGGCCAGCGTACGTGGCCACCAGCCGTGGGATCCGGCCTGGAATTTCCTGTTCAACAGTTACTACAAGAGCCTCGGCCCGGCCCATGCCCGCCCACGCCGTGGCCTGCTGTCGCGGCCCTCGCTGCAGCAGGTGCGCGACTATCGCCGGCACGTCGATGAGCAGGTGCTGGCGCGCCTGGCCGATGGCGATCTCGGTGAAGAGGCGCTGCAGCACCTGCAGCTGGGCCTGCAGCACGAACAGCAGCACCAGGAACTGCTGCTGACCGACATCAAGCACGCCCTGTGGTGCAACCCGCTGCAGCCGCCCTATCGCGAAGACCTCGCGGCGGTCACCAGCGCGGCCAGCGCACAGGGCTGGGTTGCACGGGAAGAAAGCATCGTCAGCGTCGGCGCAGCGCGCTGGCCGCAGCACGCGCCCTTCGCCTACGACAACGAATCGCCGCCGCACCGCGTACTTGTTCCCGCACACGCGATCGCCGAGCGCCCGCTCAGCAACGGCGAGTACCGTGCCTTCGTCGATGCCGGCGGCTACCGCGATCCACGCTGGTGGCTCAGCGAAGGCTGGGCCCTGTGCGAGGCCGAAGGCTGGCAGCACCCGCTGTACTGGCACGACGACCTGCAGCGCGAGTACACCCTGGGCGGCTGGCGCGCGCTCGATCCACATGCGCCGGTCTGCCACCTCAGCTATTACGAAGCCGACGCCTGCGCGCGTTGGCATGAGGCACGGCTGCCGACCGAATTCGAATGGGAAGCGGTCGCCGCCACGCAGCCGCCCAGCGGCCACTTCGCCGACGACGACCAGCTGCATCCCCATGCAGGGCAGGGCACGGGCCTGCGCCAGCTGTTCGGCGATGTCTGGGAATGGACCTCCAGCGCCTATGGCGCCTACCCCGGCTTCCAGCCCTTCGGCGGCAACCTGGGCGAATACAACGGCAAATTCATGTGTGGCCAGTGGGTGTTGCGCGGCGGCAGCTGCGCCACCCCGCGCGGCCACGTCCGCAGCAGTTACCGCAACTTCTTCAATCCACCGGCGCGCTGGCAGTTCTCCGGCGTGCGCTTGGCGAGGGATCTTCCATGAGTACCGTGCAGGACGCGCTGCAGGCGCTGACCGACCTCACCCCCGGCCGCCAGCAGATCATGGCCGACGCCGTGGCCGGCCTCTCGTGCGCCGCGCGCCAGCTGCCATCCAAGTATTTCTACGACGCGCGTGGCTCGCGCCTGTTCGAGCAGATCACCCACACCCGCGAGTACTACCCCACACGCACCGAACTGGCCCTGCTTGACCGGGTGCTGCCGGAAATAGCCAGCGCCGTCGGCGCGCATGCCCACGTGGTCGAACTGGGCAGTGGCAGCGGCCGCAAGACCGCGCTGCTGCTGGCCGCCCTGCACGATCCGGTGGCCTACACCCCCATCGAAATCTCGCGCGCCGCGTTGTTGTCCAGCATCGACCACCTGGCCCCGGCGCTGCCGAAGGTGGAGATGCTGCCGGTCTGCGCCGACTTCACCCGCCCGGTGCAGGTCCCCGAACCGGAACGCCAGGCGGCGCGGCGCCTGTTGTTCTTCCCCGGTTCCACCCTGGGCAACTTCGCCGGCGAAGAGGCCATCGCCCTGCTGCGCGCGATGCGCCAGACCATGGGCGGTGACGGCCTGGCGCTGGTCGGCATCGACCTGCACAAGGACCCGGCGCTGATCGAGGCCGCCTACAACGATGCCGACGGCATCACCGCCGCCTTCACCCTCAATCTGCTGGCCCGCCTCAACCGCGAGGTCGGCAGTGATTTCGACCTCGATGGTTTCCGCCACCAGGCCCGCTACAGCACCGCGCGCCTGCGTATCGAAACCGACCTGGTCAGCCAGCGCGAGCAGGATGTGCACCTGGACGGTCAGACCTTCCACTTCCAGGCCGGCGAACCGATCCGGGTCGAGTACAGCCACAAGTACACCGATGCCAGCTTCAACCACCTGCTGCAGCAGGCCGGGCTGGAAACCATCGCCGATTGGGATGCCTCTGATCCTGCGTACGGCCTGCGCCTGCTGCGCGCCTCGGTCCCATGACGGTAGCGCCGGGCCATGCCCGGCGGCACATCACCACCCGCGCTAACATGGCCCCAGCACCGGCAACACGGAGGACGCCATGCCCTTGATGACCACGCTCGGCCTGGCCGCCGCGCTGGCCGCGCCGTTGACGGCGCCACCGACACCCGCCGCTGATCCGGCCTTCGCCCGCTGCATGACGCAGCTGCAGGCCACGGCCGGCGAGCAGGGCATTGCCGCGGATCGCTTCGCTGCCATCACCGCCGGCCTGCAGCCCGACCCCAGCGTGCTGCCGCTGCTGGATGCGCAGCCGGAATTCACCACGCCGATCTGGGATTACCTGGCCGCCCTGGTCGATCGCCCGCGGGTGGACGATGGCCGCGCCATGCTGCTGCAGCATCGCGATCTGTTGCAGCGGGTATCGGCGCAGTACGGCGTCGATCCGGCCACCATCGTCGCCGTATGGGGCGTGGAGAGCGATTATGGCCGGGTGTTCGGCAAGCGTCCGCTGCTGCAGTCGCTGGCCACGCTGTCCTGTGCCGGCCGTCGCCAGCCCTTCTTCCGTGGCGAACTGCTGGCGCTCATCAAGCTGATCGAGCAGGGCGACCTGCAGGCGCAGGGACTCACCGGTTCCTGGGCCGGCGCCTTCGGCCACACCCAGTTCATGCCCAGCACCTATGCGCGCATTGCCGTCGACGGTGATGGCGATGGCCGCCGCGATCTGGTGGCCAGCATTCCCGACGCACTCGCCTCCACCGCCAACTATCTCAAGCGCGCCGGTTGGCGCAGCGGCGAGCCGTGGGGCATGGAGGTACGCATTCCCGAGGGCTTCAAGACGGCGCAGGCCGGGCGCACCCAGCGTCGCGCGCTGGCCGACTGGCGCGCACTGGGCATCACCGGCCTGGATGGCAGCGCCCTCGCGCCGCAGGGCCTGCCGGCCGATGCCCGCGCGGCCCTGCTGCTGCCGGCCGGTGCCAAGGGCCCGGCGTTGCTGGTTTTCCGCAACTACGATGCGATCTACAGCTACAACGCCGCCGAAAGCTACGCGCTGGCCATCGCCACCCTCGCCGATCGCCTGCGCGGCGGCAACGGCCTGGCGACCGCCTGGCCCACCGATGATCCCGGCCTCGGCCGCGACGAGCGCCGCCAGCTGCAGACCCTGCTGCTGGCCCGTGGCCACGATATCGGCAGTGCCGATGGCATGATCGGCAATGCCAGCCGGCGCGCGCTCCAGGTCGAGCAGCGCCGCCTGGGCTGGGCCGATGCCGATGGCCGCCCCGGCCAGCGCATCCTTCGCGCGCTGCAGGCCGAACCGCGCACGCCGGCCACACCCACCCGTTTCAGTCTTCCTGCCAACTACAGTGCCGCGCAGTCGCCGGCCTTACGGAGTCGATCCACCGTGCAACAGATCCAGGGTGTCAGCAGCGGCCAGTTCCAGGGACTCGATGCCTGGCTGGTGGAAACCCCCGAAGCCACCGCCGCCATCAGCGTGTTCGGCGGCCAGCTGCTGTCCTTCGTGCCCAAGGGCCAGCCCGACGTGATGTGGCTGTCGCCCAAGCGGGCCGAGCTGCCAACCCCGATCCGTGGCGGCAGCCCGGTGTGCTGGCCGTACTTCGGCCGCCAGGGCCAGGGCAATGACGTGCCGGCGCACGGCTTCGTCCGCACCCTGCCGTGGGAACTGCAGCAGGCGCGCCGCCTCGACGACGGCAGCATCGAGCTGACCCTGGCGCCACCGGCGCTGCAGGATCTCGGCCTGCGCCTGAGCATGACCGTGCGCGTGGGCCGCGAGCTGCGCCAGCAGCTGGTCACCGAGAACACGGGCAGCGCACCGGCCACCTTCACCCAGGCCCTGCACAACTACTTCCGCGTGGGCGACGCCACCCGCGTGGAAGTGGACGGCGTGGACGGGGTGACCTACCAGGACAAGTACGAGAACTACGCCCAGTCCCGCCGCCAGCAAGGGCCGTGGTCCCTGCGCGATCCGCGCGATCCGGGCCGCAGCGACCGCATCTACAGCCCGGCCGGCGGCCGCTACGTGCTGCGCGACCCGGTGCTCAAGCGCCGCATCGAACTGCGTACCGAAGGCAGCCGCGCGCTGGTGGCCTGGAACCCCGGCGCTGAAGCGGCGGCGAAGATGGCCGACGTTGGCGATGGCTGGCGCGAGTACGTGTGCCTGGAGGCGGCCAACGCCGGTCCGGATGTCGTGACCGTGGCCCCGGGCGGCCGCCACGTGCTGGTGCAGGTGCTGTCCAGCCAGCCCCAGCCCTGAGCGGGGCCCCGTTACAGACAAGGAGCGATGCATGCAGGACGCACAGTGGTACTACGCCAACAGCAGCCAGCGCGAGGGGCCGGTCGACCTGGCCGGCCTGCGGCAGCTGCAGGCCGAGGGCAGGGTAGGGGCCGCCACCCTGCTCTGGTGCGAGGGCATGCCGACCTGGCGCCCGCTGGCCGAGCTCGACCCGCCGCCCCAGACGGCCGATGTCGCCGCCCCGGCGGTTGTCGTCGACCGTGGGATCGATGACCCCTACCGCGCGCCCGACACGGCGCCGGGGATGCTGGCGGGCCCCACGCAGGACAGCCAGCCGCTGGAAGGCGACATGGCGCTGTACGCCGCAGTGGTCGGCAGCAACTTCGCCCTGTACCGGCGGCGCTGGCGGCTGGACCAGGGCGTGCCCCATGCGTCCGGCACCTGGCACTGGCCCGCGTTCCTGTTCGGCCTGCCGTGGATGATGTACCGGCGCATGTACCGGGTGGCGATGCTGTGGATCGCCGTGCTGGTGGTCAGCAGCGTGGCCGAAGCCCTGCTCGACGTGCCGGAGGCCTTCTCGTCCATCTCAAGCCTGGCGCTGGGCGTTACCGCCGGCGTGTTCGCCAACCACTGGTACCTGCGGCACTGCCAGCGCCAGATCGCCCAGGCCCGCGCGCTGAAGGGCAGCGACCCGGCCGCGCTGCAGGAGGAACTGGCCCGGCGCGGTGGCGTCAGCTGGCTGGGCCTGGTGCTCAGCCTTGCTGCGGTGCTGGCGCTGCTGGTGGGCCTGGCGTTCCTGCCGACGTCCTATTGAGCCTGCAGCCGTGGGCGCAGCACCAGCAGGCACAGCGAGCCGGCCACCAGGCCCCAGAATGCAGAGCCGATGCCGGCCAGTGACACGCCGGAGGCGGTGACAAGGAAGGTGACCAGCGCGGCCTCGCGGTCGCGTTCCACGGCCAGGGCGCTGGCCAGGCTGTTGCCGATCGTGCCGAACAGGGCGATGCCGGCCACGCAGGCGACCAGTTCCTTGGGGAAGGCGGCGAACAGCGCCGCCACCGTCGCCCCGAACAGGCCGATCAGGATGTAGAAGGCGCCGGCCGCCATCGCTGCGGTGTAGCGGCGCGCGGGGTCCTCATGGGCGTCGCGGCCCATGCAGATCGCCGCGGTGATCGCCGCCAGGTTCAGTGCATAGGCGCCGAAGGGGGCCAGCAGCGTATTGACCACGCCGATCCAGCCGATCACCGGCGAGATGGGCGCGCTGTAACCAGAGGCGCGCATTACCGCCACCCCGGGGATGTTCTGCGAGGCCATGGTGACCACGAACAGGGGCAGGGCGATGCCGGCCACCGCCTGCCAGGACAGCGAGGGCGTGACCCAGTGCGGGGTGGCCAGCTGCAGGTGCAGGTCCTGCGCATGCAGCAGGCCACGGCTGGCAGCGATGATGATGCCGACCAGCAGGGTGGCGATCACCGCATAGCGCGGGAACAGGCGTCGCCCGGTCAGCCAGGTGGCGAACATCGCCAGGGCGAGCACGACCTGGGTGTTCATCGCCACGAACACATCCAGGCCGAAGCGCAGCAGCACGCCGGCCAGCATGCCCGCCGCCAGCGCCATCGGCACGCGCTGCATCAGCCGGGCGAAGATGCCCGAGAAGCCGGCGATCATGCCCAGCACCGCCGCGAGCAGGAATGCACCCGTGGCCTCGGACAGCGAGGCGCCACCGGCACCCACCACCAGCATTGCCGCACCCGGGGTCGACCAGGCGGTGACCACGGGCACGCGGTAGCGCAGTGAGAGACCAATACAGGTGACGCCCATGCCCAGGCCAAGCGCCCACATCCATGACGCGATCTGCGCCTGGTCGGCGCCGACGGCCTGTGCGGCCTGGAACACGATCACCGCCGAACTGGCGAAGCCCACCAGCACCGTGATGAAGCCGGCCACGATTGCCGGTACCGAAAGATCGCGCCACCACACCTGTCTGACCTGCGTGCCCATCGTTGTCTCTTCTGTATGCATCCGTACATACATAGCGCTTGCGGCGTTGACCGCGCAACGCGCGGGCAACGCCGCAGGGATGCCGGCACGCATGCCATGCACGGCACACGCGATGCGATTGTCATCTTCCTGAAAAAAAGGGTTGACGAATTCTGCAGGATCTCTAGAATTCGCTCCCTTGCTGCGGCGTGGCAACTTCCTCGGAAGCGACACGCCAACAGCGACGCCACACCGGCGAACGAGTTGATCGAACGAAGGTGTTGACGGACTCGAAAAGTCCGGCATAATAGGCGGCTCGCAACGACGAAAGGCCTTCGGGTTCAACGACGAAGCGGCATCGGCAACAACGTCCACCTCGGTGAGACGGCCTTGAAAAAAGGTGTTGACGAAGCGGAAAAGCCGGCTATAATGGGCGGCTCGCTACGAAGGAAACTTCGCGGCACACGGGAATGGCGCTGAGG
The DNA here is from genome assembly GCF_056759115.1 of Stenotrophomonas sp. STEN087. Classification (NCBI taxonomy): domain Bacteria; kingdom Pseudomonadati; phylum Pseudomonadota; class Gammaproteobacteria; order Lysobacterales; family Lysobacteraceae; genus Stenotrophomonas; species Stenotrophomonas sp. STEN087. Next base: position 22,515 of record NZ_JBRRCR010000070.1, read on the forward strand.
CCACTTCCCCTGATCTTTGAAAGTATGCGCAGGTATCTTGTGAAGGCGCCTGCAGGAAGGATGATTGTCCATCTTGCAGACGTTTGATCAAGCAACTATTA
>NZ_JBRRCR010000071.1:0-22533 GCF_056759115.1 Stenotrophomonas sp. STEN087
CCCCCCCCCCCCCCCCCGCCGCCCCCCCCCCCCCCCCCCCCCCCCCCCCCCCCCCGCCCCCCCCCGCCGCCCCGCGGCCGCCCCCGGCGGGCCGCCGCGGGCGCGCCCCCGCTCGGATCACTCGCGGTCGTCGCGGGTCCAGATCGCGTCGTGCTCGCGCTTGGTCGGGAACTTGGGCACCGCGGTATAGGCCGGGGCGCACAGGGCGCGGCCATCACGCACGTCGAAGCGCGCGCCGTGCAGCACGCACTCGATGCTGCCTTCGGCGGTGTTGAACTCGCCCGAGGACAGCTCGAACTCTTCGTGCGTGCACTGGTCTTCCAGCGCATACAGCTCGCCGTCGAGGTTGAACACCACGATCGGCGTGCCGGTCAATTCATCGAACACGCTCTTCATTTCGCCCGGCAACAGCTCGGCGCCGGCGCAGACGAAGGTCCAGGTGTCGCTCATGCCGAAGCCCCGGCCAGCGGCTTTTCCAGGATTTCAAAGCGCAGGTCGTCGCGCTTGGGAATGCCGAAGCGTTCGTCGCCGTAGGGGAACGGCTTCTTGATGCCGGTGCGCTGGTAGCCGCGGCGCTCGTAGAAAGCGATCAGTTCGTCGCGCACGTCGATCACCGTCATCTGCATGACCGGCACGTTCCACTCGCGCGCGGCATGGGCTTCGGCCGCGTCCATCAGCTGCTTGCCGACGCCACCGCCCTGCTGCGCCGGGTCGACCGAGAACATGCCGAAATAGCCCTTGCCGTCGACATCGGCGACGTGGGCGCAGGCCACCAGGCGGCCCTCGCGTTCAGCCAGCAGGATGGTCGAGCGCGGGCGGTCCAGGTCGCCCTGGATGCCCTCGGCATCGATGCGGGCGCCGTCCAGCAGGTCGGCCTCGGTGGTCCAGCCGGCGCGGCTGGCGTCGCCACGGTAGGCCGAGGTGACCAGGGTGATCAGGGCGGGGATGTCGGCCGACGTGGCGGCACGGAAAGTCAGGGTGCTCATGCCGCCATTCTAGGTGGGGCGGGGGCGCCCGCAAAATGGTGCGGGGTAATGGGACGGGGTCGGATCCCTTTCGCAGCGCGAAAGGGCTCTGACCCCATCCCTGCGAAAACGGCGGCACTATGGGAACGTGGATCCAGGGAGGATCTTGAGGGCATGACCATGCGATTCGACGCTGTTGTCTCTGTTCGCTTCCTGTCGAGCGCCGAGGGTGGGAGGCGGGGTGACATCGTGGGGCAGGTATACGCCTGCCCGCTGTTCGTGGCGGACCGTGCATTTGATTGCCGCCTGCTGCTGCAGGAAGGACGCGCCGTGCTTGGGGAGAGCTACGAACTACCCGTTGCGTTTCTGTGCCCGGAGGAGGCGCTTGCCGTGGCCAGTGTGGGAGCGGATGTCGAGCTGTGGGAGGGAAAGACGATTGCGCGCGGCCGGGTTCTGCACGTGATGGGGTCAGAGCCCTTTCGCGGTGCGAAAGGGATCTGACCCCGGTTGGGTTCAGGCAAGTGCGGCCATCGCCTCGGCCTCGGATTTCAGGCCGTTGAGGAAGAACCGGCGCAGCACCGCGTTTGGAAGGCCTTGAGCGTGCCGGCGGGCGACCGTTGCTGGCCCTGCAGGGCGGCTTCCAGCAGCGCAGCTTGCCGGGCTCGGACAGCCGGCCCTTGTTACCGCGCGCGAGCGGCAACGGGTGCTGCAGGCGCGCGCGCTGCTGGATGCGCGCTTCGGCGAGGAGTGGCCGCTGGAACGGCTGGCGCGCGAGGTCGGGCTGGGCGAGAAGCGCCTGCAGGCGGGTTTCCGCGCGCTGGTGGGGACGTCGGTGCATGGGCACCTGCGCGAAGTGCGGCTGCAGGCCGCAGGCCGGATGCTGCACGGCGGACACAGCGTCACTGATACCGCGCTGGCGGTGGGCTTCTCCAGCCTGAGTCATTTCAGCAAGGCGTTCCGCACGCAGATGGGCTGTACCCCGCGCGCGTGGCAGCGCGGGGAAGGCGCGGGGCCGGAGTCGGGGTCAGATCCCTTTCGCGGTGCGAAAGGGCTCTGACCCCATCTACCTACCCCGCGTCAGGCAGTAGCCCGACTGTCGCGCGCGCGGCGCTCGCAGATGCTGGGGTCAGATCCCTTTGCGCAGCAAAGGGCTCTGACCCTTTGGCTTCCGGAGATGCCCATGCCACGGCCGCGTCGTATCGATGCACCCGGCTACCCGCAGCACGTCGTCCAACGTGGCAACAACCGCCAGGCAGTCTTCTTCAGCAGCACTGATCCTGCGCTCTATCTGGGCCTGCTTCGCGACGCGGCCATCGAACATCACTGCCGGATCCACGCCTATGTGCTGATGGGCAATCATTTCCACCTGCTGGTGACACCGGATGCGCCCGGTGGCTTGTCAGGAATGATGCAGGCGGTGAACCGTGCCTACGTTCAGCGTGTGAACGCACGGCAGCAGCGCACGGGAACCCTGTGGGAAGGACGCTTCCATTCCACGTTGGTGGATTCCGATCGCTATCTGCTTGCCTGCCAGCGCTACATCGAGCTCAACCCGGTACGGGCGGGAATGGTGGCGCATGCCGAGGACTATCGCTGGTCAAGCTATCGCGCGAATGCGCAGGGCAGGGCGAACGCACTGCTCGTGCCGCATCCGGCGTTCGAGCTGATTGCCACCGATGGGCATGAGCGGCGCAGGCGCTATGCGGAGTTCATCGAGCAGGGTATTCCTGCGCAGGATCTCGCATCGATACGAAAGGCCGTGCAGTCGCAGCGGCGGTTCGCGGGGACGCTGTCGGGGTCAGAGCCCTTTCGCGGTGCGAAAGGGATCTGCCCCCGACTTGCCCCGCTGCGTGGCCTCAGCCCAGCAGCTTCCGCACCTTGGTCAGTGCGGTCATGAAGCGTTCGATCTCGGCGTGCGTGTTGTAGAACGCCAGCGAGGCACGGCAGGTGGCGGCGACGCCGTAGTACTGCAGCAGCGGGTGCGCGCAGTGCTGGCCCGAACGCACGGCCACGCCTTCCAGGTCGAGCAGGGTGGCCAGGTCGTGGGCGTGCGCGCCGTCGATCAGGAAGGACACCACGGCGGCCTTCTCAGGCGCTTCGCCGAGGATGCGCAGGCCATCGACCTTGCGCAGTTCTTCAGTGAAGTGCGCCAGTAGGTCGGCCTCGCGCGCTTCCACGTGCTCCAGGCCCAGGCCCTGCAGATAATCCACGGCCACGCCCAGGCCGATGAAGCCGGCGATGTTCGGGGTGCCGGCTTCGAACTTGTGCGGGGCGTCGTTGAACACGGTGCCGTCGAAGCTGACTTCCTTGATCATCTCGCCACCGCCGAGGAACGGCGGCATCGCGTCGAGATGCTCGCGGCGTGCCCACAGCACGCCGGTGCCGGTCGGGCCGCACATCTTGTGGCCGGTGATGGCGTAGAAGTCGCAGCCGATCGCAGCCACGTCGACCTTGCGGTGCGGCACGGCCTGCGAACCATCGACGACGGTGACGATGCCGCGCTTGCGCGCTTCACGGCAGATCTCGCGCACGGGGTTGACCGTGCCCAGCACGTTGGAGACGTGGGCCACGGCCAGCAGCTTGACCTCGGGAGTCATCGCCTTGCGCAGCGCGTCAAGGTCCAGCGCGCCATCGGGGGTGATCTCGGCAACGCGGATGGTCGCGCCGGTGCGCTGGGCAACCAGCTGCCACGGCACGATGTTGGCATGGTGCTCCATGCGCGAGACCAGGATGACATCACCGGCCTTCAGCCGCGGCAGCGCCCACGAGTACGCCACCAGATTGATGGCGAAGGTGGTGCCGCTGCACAGCACCAGCTCGTTGCTGCGCACGTTGAGGAAGCGCGCAAGCTTGTTGCGCGCGCCCTCGTAGGCGTCGGTGGCCTCGGTGCCCAGCGCGTGCACGGCACGGCTGACGTTGGCGTTGTAGCGGCGGTAGAACTCGTCCACCGCGCCGATCACCTGCACCGGCTTCTGGCCGGTGTTGGCGTTGTCGAAATACACCAGCGGCTTGCCGTGCACTTCGCGCATCAACAGCGGGAAGTCGAGGCGGACGCGGTCCCAGTCCGGCGTGCCGGCAGGGGTTTCGATCGGGCGCGGCGTGGACAGGTTCATGCCACACCTGCCTCGGCCAGGGCCTTGTCCAGGCGGCGCGCCAGCTGCTCGCGCAGGGCTTCGGGCAGCACCTTCAGCGGCTCGTGGCAGAACGCGGCGCTCAGCAGTGCCTGTGCCTGCGGCTGCGGCAGGCCGCGCGAACGCAGGTAGAACAGCGCATTGGCATCGAGCTGGCCGACGGTGGCACCGTGGGCGGCCTTCACTTCGTCGGCGTCGATCACCAGCACCGGCTGGGTGTCGATCTCGGCGTCGGCCGACAGCAGCAGGTTCTTGTTGGACAGGTTGGCGTCGGTGCCGTCGGCGCCTTCGCGGATCTGGATGCCACCATGGAACACCACGCGGCTGCGGTTGGCCGCCACGCCGCGCCACAGCAGCTCGCTGCTGGTATCGCGGGCGATGTGGTCGATGCCCAGGCGGGTATCGACGTGGCGGCGGCCATTGCCGAGCAGCACGCCGTTGGCGGTCAGCTGGGCGTTGTCACCTTCCAGGCGCACGTTCAGTTCGTGGCGGCTGAGTGCGGCACCCAGTTCCAGGTCGACGCGGTGGTACTGGGCATCGCGTGCCAGCACCGCATCGGTACGCAGGAAGCTGGTCTGGCGTGCGCTGCCGGCCTGCACGCGGGCGTGCTTGAGCACGGCATCGCGGGCGACGTGGGCATGCAGCACGGTGTTGTCCAGGTGCGCCGAGTCGCCCACGCTGAAGCGGTGCTCGACCACGCCGAGGCTGGCGCCGGCACGCAGTTCGATCAGGTGGCGGTGGTGCCAGGCCAGGTCGGTCTCGCCGGCCACGCTGGCGAACACCAGCTGCAGCGGCACCTCGACCTGCACGCCTTCGTCCACGCGCAGCACCACGCCTTCATCGGCCAGCGCGGCATTCAGGCGGGCGAACACCTCGTCGCTGCGCTCGTAGCGGCGGCCGAGGAAACGCGCGGCATCCTCACCGGCGGCCAGCGCCGAGGACAGCGGTTCCAGCTGCACGCCGGCCGGCAGGCCGTGGGTGTCGCTGAGCGCGTCGCTGAGGCGGCCGTTGACGAACACCAGGCGCGGCGCGGGGATGTCTTCCAGCACGGCCGCATCCAGCACCGGCGGCGACAGCGGCGCGGCGGCGAAGGCACGACGCTCCAGCTGGCGCAGCGAGGTGTACTTCCAGGCTTCGCTGCGGGCGGCCGGCAGGCCATCGCGCAGCACCGTGTCGAGCACTTCGCGGCGCGCATCGCTGCCGCAGAAGGCCTGGGCCATCGAGTCGAGCAGGGCGCTCATCAGACCGCCGCCTCGCGCACCACGCGATCCTTGAGGAAATCGTAGCCGTGCGCTTCCAGCTCCAGCGCCAGTTCCGGGCCACCGGTCTTGACGATGCGGCCATCGGCCAGCACGTGCACCACGTCCGGCTTGATGTAGTCCAGCAGGCGCTGGTAGTGGGTGATGACCAGGAACGAACGGTCGGCCGCGCGCAGTGCGTTGACGCCGTCGGCAACGCTCTTCAGCGCGTCGATGTCCAGGCCCGAATCGGTTTCGTCGAGGATCGCCAGCTTCGGCTCGAGCACGGCCAGCTGGAAGATCTCGTTGCGCTTCTTCTCGCCACCGGAAAAGCCTTCGTTGACGCCACGGTGCAGCAGTTCGTCCTTCAGGTGCAGCACGGCCAGCTTCTGCCGCACCAGCTTCAGGAACTGCATGGAATCCAGTTCGTCCTGGCCGCGCGCCTTGCGCTGGGCATTCAGGGCCGCGCGCAGGAAGTAGGTGTTGTTCACGCCCGGGATTTCCACCGGGTACTGGAAGGCCAGGAACAGGCCGGCGGCGGCGCGCGCTTCCGGGTCCTGGTCGAGCAGGTCGCTGCCTTCGAACTGCACGCTGCCTTCGGTCACTTCATAGCCGTCACGGCCGGCCAGGACATTGCCCAGGGTGGACTTGCCGGCGCCGTTGGGGCCCATGATGGCGTGCACCTGGCCGGGCTTCACTTCCAGCGACAGGCCCTTGAGGATTTCCTTGTCGCCGATGCGGGCGTGGAGGTTTTCGATCTTCAGCATGGTGGGGATTTCCGTGGGGCGGGCCGCGGCCCGCCGATAAAGAGAATGCGTTTGCGAGGGGCAGGGGCGGGCGGTCAGCCCACTGAACCTTCCAGCGAGACTTCCAGCAGCTTCTTGGCTTCCACTGCGAATTCCATCGGCAGTTCGCGGAACACCTGCTTGCAGAAGCCGTCGACGATCATCGACACCGCGTCTTCCTGGCTGATGCCACGGGCGCGGCAGTAGAACAGCTGGTCGTCGGAGATCTTCGAGGTGGTGGCCTCGTGCTCGACGGTGGCGCCCGGGTTCTTCACCTCGATGTAGGGGAAGGTGTGCGCACCGCACTGCTTGCCGATCAGCAGCGAATCGCACTGGGTGTAGTTGCGCGCGCCATCGGCATTGCGGTCGACCTTGACCAGGCCGCGGTAGGTGTTCTGGCCGCGGCCGGCGCTGATGCCCTTGCTGACGATCTTGCTCTTGGTGCGCTTGCCGACGTGGATCATCTTGGTGCCGGTGTCGGCCTGCTGGCGGTGGTGGGTCAGCGCCACCGAGTGGAACTCGCCCACCGAATCGTCGCCCAGCAGCACGCAGGACGGGTACTTCCAGGTGATCGCCGAACCGGTCTCGACCTGGGTCCAGGTGACCTTGCTGCGCGCACCACGGCATTCGGCACGCTTGGTGACGAAGTTGTAGATGCCGCCGACGCCGTTCTCGTCGCCCGGGTACCAGTTCTGCACGGTGGAGTACTTGATCTCCGCATCTTCCAGCGCGACCAGCTCGACCACCGCGGCGTGCAGCTGGTTCTCATCGCGCATCGGCGCGGTGCAGCCTTCCAGGTAGGAGACGTAGGCCTTGTCCTCGCACACGATGAGTGTGCGCTCGAACTGGCCGGTGTGGCCGGCGTTGATGCGGAAGTAGGTGCTCAGTTCCATCGGGCAACGTACGCCCTTGGGAATGAACACGAAGCTGCCATCGGAGAACACCGCCGAGTTGAGCGCGGCGAAGTAGTTGTCGCCCACCGGCACCACGGTGCCCAGGTACTGGCGCACCAGCTCCGGGTGTTCCTTGATGGCCTCGGACATCGAGCAGAAGATGATGCCCTTCTCGGCCAGTTCCTTGCGGAAGGTGGTACCGACGGATACCGAGTCGAACACGGCGTCCACCGCCACGCCGGCCAGCTTGGCGCGCTCGTGCAGCGGCACGCCCAGCTTGTCGTAGGTGTCCAGCAGTTCCTTCGGCACGTCATCCAGCGAGGCGTACTTCGGACCCTTCGGCGCGGAGTAGTAGCTGAGCGCCTGCAGGTCGATCGGGGCGATCTGCAGCTTGGCCCAGTTCGGCATCGGCATGGTCAGGAAGTGGCGGTAGGCGTCCAGGCGCCATTGCGTCATCCATTCCGGCTCCTCCTTCTTGGCCGACAGGGCACGGATGGTGTCCTCGTCCAGGCCCGGCGGCAGGGAGTCCGATTCGATCTCCGTGATGAAGCCGGCCGAATACTTGCGACCGAGCTGCTCATGGATCTCGCGGTTGGGGGTGTCGTCGTGGGCGACGGTTTCGATGGTTTCGGTGGCCATGGGGGCTGCCTACGGATCAGGAGACGACGTCGACAGCGATGGTGCGGCGCTGTTCGTCATCGACAAGGGGAAGGGGGGGCAGGATCTGGGCGAGGGTGACATCGCGCAGGGCCTCGGAAACCACGTCGTTGATCAGCCGCCAGCTGCTGCGCGCACCGCATTTGGGCGCCATGTTGCACTGGTGGTGGTCGTGGCTGCATTCGGTCAGGGCCAGCGGCCCTTCCATCGCTTCGACCACCTCGAACAGCGAGATCTCGACGGACGGGCGGGTCAGCCGGTAGCCGCCGCGGACACCGCGCAGGCCTTCAACCAGGCCGGCCTGGGCCAGCGGCTTGAGCACCTTGCTGACGGTGGGCGGTTCCAGACCGGTGAATTCGGCCAGCTCGGTCGCACTCAGCACTTCACCCGGGCGGGCGGCGAGTACGGTCAGCACGACGGTGGCGTAATCGGTGAGTTTGGTGACGCGCAACATGGGGGATGCGAGTGGTTCTTAAAGCGGACTGAAATTGTACGCTTTTCTTCGCCAGCATCCAACCCGGCCATTCAGGCGGCGCTGGGGGCGGTCGTCGGCCGGCCGGGAACAGGACACCGGGGGCCACCGGGGCGTAATGCTGCGGCATGCGGGTTGTTTTCGCAATCACCCGGAATGAGTGAGAATCGGGGTTCCTTTCGCTGCAGACCCACCCTTGCCGATGCCCAAGAAGATCCAAGCCCGCAAGTCCGCCATCCATGGCAACGGCGTGTTCGCCGTGGCCCCGATCAAGCAGGGCGAGCGCGTGATCCAGTACAAGGGCCTGCTGCGCAGCCACGGCGACGTCGATGCCGACGACAGCGGCGACGTGGAAAGTGGCCATACCTTCCTGTTCACCCTCAACGATGACTGGGTGATCGACGCCAACTACAAGGGCAACGACGCACGCTGGATCAACCACAGCTGCGACCCGAACTGCGAGGCGGTGATCGAGGAAGACGAGGACGGCGACAGCCGTGGCGACAAGGTCTTCATCGAAGCGCTTCGCGACATCACCGCCGGCGAGGAGCTGACCTACAACTACGGCATCGTGCTGGCCGAGCGCCACACCGCCAAGCTGAAGAAGATCTGGGAGTGCCGCTGCGGTTCGCCCATGTGCACCGGCACGATGCTGCAGCCCAAGCGCTGACCGGTGTTTGGTAGCGCCGGGCCGTGCCCGGCGAGCGCGAAGCGCGGACGGAACCAGACGCCGGGCATGGCCCGGCGCTACCAGGGGCCTCTCCACCTGCCGTGCACGACCGGGTCACCGCCGTGCAATGGCCGTTCGCCGACCCTGTGTGCTCCCTTCCTGGAGCACACGACATGGCACAGCGTATTGCCGGCAAGCAGGTCGCCATCCTCGCGACCCACGGCTTTGAACAGTCCGAACTGATCGAACCCAAGCGCCTGCTGGAAGCGCAGGGCGCGATCGTCACCGTGGTCTCCCCTGCGCAGGAGGCCAGCATCAAGGGCTGGAAGGACAAGGACTGGGGCGGCGTGGTGGCGGTGGACCTGGCGCTGGCCGAAGCCGATGCCGGGCGCTTCGATGCCCTGGTGCTGCCCGGCGGGGTCATCAATCCCGACACCCTGCGCACTGATGAAGCGGCGCTGGGCTTCATCCGCAGCATGGCCGATGCCGGCAAGCCGGTGGCCGCGATCTGTCATGGTCCGTGGCTGCTGATCAACAGCGGGCTGGCCAACGGGCGCGAGGTGACCTCGTGGCCGTCGCTGCAGCAGGATCTGGCCAATGCTGGCGCGCGTTGGCGCGATGCCGAGGTGGTGGTGGACGGCAACCTGATCACCAGCCGCAAGCCGGATGACATTCCGGCTTTCAGCGAGGCCGTGGTCAAGGCGCTGGCTGCGTGATCCGTTGCTGGTAGTGCCGGCCGCTGGCCGGCAGATGCAATGACCGGGCTGCCGGCCAGCGGCCTGCACTACCCTTATTTGCCGAGGAGGCCGGCCGGCACCAGGTTGCCCAGGTTCTGGTTGAAGGTGACCACCAGCTTGCCGTTCTTGACCTGCGCCGACTGCACCTGCAGCGCGCCCAGCACGCCGGCCACGGCCGGGTCCAGCTTGTAGATCGGTTCGCGGCGGGCGTAATCGCTCAGCGCGGCGTTGAGCAGGCCACGCGTACGCGAGTCGAGGCGACCGCCCTGGCTGGCCGGGGTGAAGTCATCCACGGTCGGGTCCTGCAGGTGGAAGCCCTGGGTCTGCGCGTCGTAGCGCAGGCCGCTGCTGAGCTTCACCTTGCCCAGATTGGTCGGGGGGCCACCGGCGGTGGCCAGTGCCAGGTCCATGCCGAGGTCGAGGCGTTCGCCAGCCGGCAGGCTCAGTTGCGGGTGGCTCATGGTCAGCGCGATCAGCCCGCCCAGCGCATCCTGGGTGCGCGGAAAACTGCCATCCAGGTACTGCTGCACGTCGCTGGCGCCAACCGCCAGTTCGCGCCCGGAAATCGAGGGGGCCGCCTGCGCACCGATCGCGGCGGCGATCAGCACGGTGGACGCGGCAAGGCGGGTCATCAGGGAACGCAGGCGCATGGCGGTGACCGGGGCGATGAATGAGGGCTACAGAGTAGCTTTGCACGCTGAATCCTGCGTGCATGCCGCTGCAACGGTTCAGTCCAGCGTTGGTTGCAGCTGCGCCGCCTGGATCTGCCAGCCCTGGCCATCGGCGCGGGGCTGCACGCGGTACCAGCCGTGGTAGCGGAACACGCCCTCGCCGGTGGAGGCGCGGATGCGTACCGGCACCTCCAGCAGGCGCGGCGGCTGCTGCTGATCGCGGGGCACGGCGGGGTCGCTGTCCAGGCGCAGGTTGCGCACGTCCGGCAGCAGGCGCAGTGCTGCATCGTCGGCACGCCGCGCGTCGGGCGGGGCGATGGCCCAGGCTGCATCGATGCCGGCCTTGTTGCGGTTGAGCAGGTCCAGCACATAGCGGTTGAGCAGCCGGGAAGGTGTTTCACCATCCGCGGCGACCGCGCCATACAACGGATCGATGGCCGGCGATGCGACGGTGGCTGCGTCGGGTGAGACAGCGGGACGGCCTGCTTCGGCCGCTGGCGCTTCGGCGGGCGGCGGCACGGCGGCGGCATCATCGGATGGCGTCTGCCTGGAACAGCCCAGCAGGGTCACCGTCATCATCAACAACAGGGCACTGCGCATGTCTGCCTCCTCCCCGAGGCGACCTGGAGGAGGGCAGTGTATCGGCAGCGTCCGGATCAGCGCGACGTGGGCAGCTGTTCCAGTGCGTCCAGTGCCGGCAGCACCTGCGCCGCCACGGCGGCCAACGCGTGGCCGTCGGTGTCGGCGTGGCGCTGCACGATATCGCGCAGCAGCTGGGTGGCGACCACCAGGGTGGCGCGCTCGTCACCGCTGAGGCCGGCCGTGCGCGGGGCGCTTTCCAGCAGGCGCATCAGGTCGCGGCTGGCGCGATGTTCCAGTTCGATGGTGCAGCGCCCGGTGCACTGGTGCCCGTCCTTTTCGATCGGGGTCACCGAGATCCGGTAGCGGGTGGAGGGGCTGGCCATGAGGGTGTGCTCGCCTGGGTCTGGAGGGATGTGCCCACCATAGGCAAGGCCGCGACCGGCGGCGACGGCCGGGGCTGCACGCAGTGTTCCACCCGGTCCGTTTCCGACACGGAAAAACCGGGCCACAGCCAATGCTGGTGCGGCTGTCGGCGGGGACGGTGCGGGCGCGGAAACGCTGTGTTGCGGTTTGCGCGGGGTCGTGGCGCCGGCGCAAACAAAAACGGGACGGCCTGCGCCGTCCCGTCGAAAGATGCCGTTGGGCGCGCGCTTAGAGCGCGGCGTCCTTCAGCTTCTTCAGCGGGCGCACCTTCAGCTTGGTGGTGGCCGGCTTGGCAGCGAACCACTGCTCTTCCTTGGTGAACGGGTTGATGCCCTTGCGCTTCGGCTTGGCCGGCACGCTGACGGTGGAGATCTTCAGCAGGCCCGGCAGGGTGAAGGAGCCAGCGCCCTTCTTGTGCACCGAGGAAGCAACGGCGGTTTCAAGCGAGGCCAGCACCGCGCGCACGTCCTTGGCGACAACGCCGGACGCTTCAGCGATGTGTGCAACCAGGCCCGACTTGGTCAGCACTTCCTTGATCGGCTTCGGAGCGGCCGGCTTGGCGGCAGCCTTCGTCGCGACTTTCTTCACTGCCTTTTTCGGGGCAGCCTTCTTAGCGGTCTTTGCCATGGTTTCCTGTTCCGTGAACGGTTGGTTGTGTGGTCGGCGCCGAACCCCGTCGGCAAGCGCAATGTAGGGCAACTCTCGAGCGCCGCCAATAGCCCGGAGCGCGGAAAGTGCATGTTTTTTCATATCCAGGCCGATTGAGTACATGTCCGGATGCAGGAAAACGGGGCCTGCGCTGCACTGCGCAATACGCGGCGCGGACAGCAGGGACTGCGCGAAACCGCTGAAAACAAGGGAGAAATTCGTTTCGCGCTGGCGAGGAAGTGTCCAGCGGGCTGACCCGGGACATCCGTATTGCCTGCGGCGGGGCGACGCAGGGCTAACGCGCGCCGTGCGAGGGTGGCCGTTCATCACCGCCACGCAGGAGCAGCACATGGGAATCTCGCGACACGCCACCGCGCACTGGGAAGGGGACCTGAAGTCGGGCAAGGGCCAGTTGAACACGCCGCAGAGCGGCCTGCTGGACAAGACCCGCTACGGCTTCAACAGCCGCTTTGGCGACGAGAAAGGCACCAACCCGGAGGAGCTGATCGCCGCCGCGCACGCCGGCTGCTTCACCATGGCGCTGTCGGCCAAACTGGGTGACGCCGGGTTTACACCGACCTCGCTGGATACCGAAGCCAAGGTCGATCTGTCGATGGAAGGTGGCCCGCAGCTGTCGCAGATCCGGCTGAAAGTGAAGGCCGTGGTGCCGGGCATCGACGCCGCGCAGTTCCGCGCGATCGCCGATGACGCCAAGCAGAACTGCCCGGTGTCCAAGGCACTGAGCGCCGTGCCGATCAGCCTGGAAGCCGAGCTGGGCTGAGAAATCGCGGGCCGGGATAGCCACGGTAGTGCCGGCCGCTGGCCGGCAATCGCATGATGTCGAGGTCCAGGTAGCAGCCGGCCAGCGTTATGGCGGCCTTCCTGGCCGCCACCCTCCGGGCCGTCGCTAGCGACGTTGGCAGCGGCTCCTGCCGCTGCCTTCGGCTCTACCAGTCAATGGTGCCGCTGATCACCGTCTGCACCTGTCCGCCGGACCACACCTCGCCGTCCTCATCCACGCGCAGGGTCAGCCGTGCATCGTGGCCGACCTCGCGTCCCTGGCTGACTTCATACGGTTCGCGGCCGCGCGGCAGCACGCCACGCAGGTCCAGCCACGCGGCCAGCACGGCATTGGCCGCACCCGAGGCGGCATCCTCGAAGCGCCGCCCGTTGCCGACGAAGGCGCGCACGGCCAGGTCGAAACCTTCGCTGCCATCGCTGAACGCATAGGCGAACACGCCCATGCTGTCGGTGGATTCGGCCAGCGCGGCGACCGCGTCCCAGTCCGGCTGCAGCGCACGCAGCGCGGCCTCGTCGGCCACCTGCACCACCCACCAGCTGCGGCCGCCCTGCATGCGTGCCGGCGGCAGCTCACCCAGCGGCCAGCCCTGCAACGCGGCCTGCAGGCGCGGATCATCGGCCTGCGCGGTTTCGGCCAGCTGCGCGCGCGGCGTGCGGATGGCGATGCGCTGTGCGGCGCCTTCGCCGATCACCTGCAGCGGCAGCAGCCCGGCGATGCCGTCCTGCACCAGCACGCCCTCCACCGGCGCGGCCAGGCCGGCCTGCAGCACGGCGTGGGCGGTGCCGACGCTGGGATGGCCGGCGAAGGGGACCTCCTTCTGCGGGCTGAACATGCGCAGCCGGTAGCTGCTGCCAGCGGTCTGCGGCGCGAACACGAAGGTGGTTTCCGGCAGCCGGGTCCAGCGCGCAATGGCCTGCATGGCAGTGTCGTCCAGGCCCTCGGCATCGAGCACCACGGCCAGCGGATTGCCGGCGCCGGCGCGCGGCGAGAACACATCCAGTTGCAGGAAACGGCGTGCGGACATCAGGGAAAACTCCAGGAAATGAGGAAATGGTAGCGCGGGGCCATGCCCCGCGAGCGCGCAGCGCGGCAAGGCCGCCGGGCATGGCCCGGCGCTACCAGCGGATCTGGCCGTCGATCACCGGCTGCACCTGGCCGCCGATCCACACCGTGCCTTCGGCATCGACACGCACATGGACATGGCCGTCGCGGCCGACTTCGCGGCCCTGGCTGGCCACGTAGGCACCCGCGCCGCCGGGCAGGGCGCCACGTTCGCGCAGCCAGGCGCCGATCAGCGCGTTGGCGCTGCCGGTCACCGGGTCTTCGGGCACGTTCACTGCATCGCCCGGGCAGAACGCGCGCACCACGCGGCTGTGCCCCGCGGCGGGTTCATCGGCGAACGCCGCCACGCCGGTCGCGCCGGTGGCATTGGTCCAGTCGCGCAGGGCGGCCATGTCCGGGGCCAGGCCGCGCACGGCGGCGGCATCGCGCAGCGGCAGCAGCCACCAGCGCGGGCCGTTGTCCCACAGCTCGGGGGCATGGCCGTCGGCGGCCAGCGCCAGCAGCGGTTCCGGTACCTGACCAGGGGCGGTGGGCAGGTGGCGCGCCGGCGGGCTGGCCAGTTCGATGGTCGGCGCGTCGGCCGGGCCGCTCACCCGCACCGGCAGCAGGCCGGCGGCGCATTGCTGGACCAGGGCGCCGCCGTCCCCCGGCGTGGCCAGGCCGCAGGTGACCGCCGCCCAGGCCGCGCCGACACTGGGGTGGCCGGCGAACGGCAGCTCGCTGCCCGGGGTGAAGATACGGATGTGGTAGTCGGCACCGGCGGCGCTGGGCTGCAGGAAGAACACCGTCTCGGACAGGTTCAGCCACGCCGCCAGCGCCTGCATGCGCCCGGCGGACAGCCCGTCGGCGCCCAGCACCACGCCCAGCGGGTTGCCGCTGCCGGGCTGGTGGGCGAAGACATCAAGCTGCAGGTAGCGGAAGGCGGCCATCGGCGGGTCCATTGGGCTTAGAATCGAAGGTTCCGCCCCCTCGGGCGGCTCCCCCACATTACACATAGCCTATCCATGTCAGCTTCCCCCCTTGTCGATCGTTGGATCGTACTGAAGTTCGGCGGCACCTCGGTGTCGCGTCGCCACCGCTGGGACACGATCGGGAAGCTGGCGAAAAAACGCGCGGAAGAGACCGGCTCGCGCGTGCTGGTGGTGGTCTCGGCGCTGTCCGGGGTCACCAACGAACTGACCGCTATTGCCGATGGCGCGCCGGACAGCCGCGACCGCGTGGCCGCCCTGGTCGAGCGCCATGAGGGTTTCCTGGTCGAGCTCGGCCTGGGCCGCGAGGTGCTGGGCGAACGCCTGGCCGCCCTGCAGGGCCTGCTGGATGACCCGCGCGCAACCACCCGCCCGCTGGAATGGCAGGCCGAAGTGCTGGGCCAGGGCGAACTGCTGTCCTCGACCCTGGGCGCGGCCTACCTGCATGCCTCGGGCCTGGACATGGGCTGGATGGACGCCCGCCAGTGGCTGGACGCGATGCCGCCGCAGCCGAACCAGAGCGAGTGGTCGCAGCGCCTGTCGGTGAACTGCCAGTGGCGCGCCGACGCGGACTGGATGCAGCGCTTCCGCGCGCAGCCCACCCGCCTGCTGATCACCCAGGGCTTCATTTCCCGCCACGCCGACGGCGGCACCGCCATCCTCGGCCGCGGCGGCTCGGATACCTCGGCGGCGTACTTCGGTGCGCTGCTCGGCGCCAGCCGCGTGGAAATCTGGACCGACGTGCCGGGCATGTTCAGCGCCAACCCCAAGGACGTGCCGGACGCGCGCCTGCTGACCCGCCTGGACTATTACGAAGCGCAGGAAATCGCCACCACCGGTGCCAAGGTGCTGCACCCGCGCTCGATCAAGCCGTGCCGCGATGCCGGCGTGCCGATGGCCATCCTCGATACCGAGCGCCCGGAACTGCCGGGCACCAGCATCGACGGCAGCGCCGCACCGGTGCCGGGCGTCAAGGCCATCAGCCGCCGCAACGGCATCGTGCTGGTGTCGATGGAAGGCATCGGCATGTGGCAGCAGGTCGGCTTCCTGGCCGATGTGTTCGGCCTGTTCAAGAAGCATGGCCTTTCGGTGGACCTGATCGGTTCGGCCGAAACCAACGTCACCGTGTCGCTGGATCCGTCCGAGAATCTGGTCAACACCGATGTGCTGGCCGCGCTGTCGGCTGACCTGTCGCAGATCTGCAAGGTCAAGGTGATCGTGCCGTGCGCGGCCATCACCCTGGTCGGCCGTGGCATGCGTTCGCTGCTGCACAAGCTGTCGGACGTGTGGGCCACCTTCGGCCGCGAGCGCGTGCACATGATCTCGCAGTCGTCCAACGACCTGAACCTGACCTTCGTCATCGATGAAGCCGATGCCGATGGCCTGCTGCCGATCCTGCATGCCGAGCTGATCGACAGCGGTGCGATGCCGGTGGAAGAGACCGAAGTATTCGGCCCGCGCTGGCGCGAGATCGCCGGCACCGTGCGCCCGCGCGGCACGCCGTGGTGGCGTGGCCAGCGTGCGCACCTGCTGCAGCTGGCCGACGCCGGCACGCCGCGCTACGTCTACCACCTGCCGACCGTACGTGCCCGCGCCCGTGCGCTGGCCGCGATCAAGCCGATCGACCAGCGTTACTACGCGATCAAGGCCAACAGCCACCCGGCCATCCTGCAGCTGCTGGAAGCCGAAGGCTTCGGCCTGGAATGCGTGTCGCACGGCGAGCTGAAGCACGTGTTCCAGCACCTGCCGGAACTGTCGCCCAAGCGCGTGCTGTTCACCCCCAGCTTCTGCCCACGCGAAGAGTACGAAGCCGGCTTCGCGCTCGGCGTCACCGTCACCGTGGACAACCTGGAAGCGCTGCAGCGCTGGCCGGACCTGTTCCGCAACCGCGAAATCTGGCTGCGCGTGGACCTGGGCCGTGGCGAAGGCCACCATGCCAAGGTCCGCACCGGCGGCAAGGATTCCAAGTTCGGCCTGCCGATGGCGCGCGTGGACGAGTTCGTGCGCACCGCCACCGATCTGGGCACCCGCGTGGTCGGCCTGCATGCGCACCTGGGCAGCGGCGTGGAAACCGCGCAGCACTGGCGCCTGATGTGCGATGAGCTGGCCGGTTTCGCCCGCCGCATCGGCAGCGTGCAGACCATCGACATCGGTGGTGGCCTGCCGATTCCGTACAGCGAGGAAGACGAGCCGTTCGACCTGGACGCCTGGGCCGAGGGCCTGGCCGAGGTCAAGGCGCTGCACCCGGCATTCCGCCTGGCGATCGAGCCGGGCCGCTACCTGGTGGCCGAATCGGGCGTGCTGCTGACCCATGCCACGCAGGTGGTGGAAAAGGACGGCGTGCGCCGCGTCGGCCTGGATGCCGGCATGAACACGCTGATGCGCCCAGCTCTGTACGACGCCTGGCACGACATCGAAAACCTCAGCCGCCAGGGCGGCTACGCCGAAGCGGCGTTCGATGTGGTCGGCCCGATCTGCGAGTCCAGCGATGTGTTCGGCAAGCGCCGCAAGCTGCCGGTGTCGACCGCGCCGGACGACGTGATGCTGATCGCCGACGCCGGTGCCTACGGCTATGTGATGGCCAACACCTACAACCAGCGGGCGATGCCGCGCGAAGACGTGATCGAGTGATCGCCGCCCTCCGCGCCCTGCACCCGCCCACCGACACGTCCTGCGCCTTCGCGCGGGGCGTGCCTGACCGCGCTTGAACTGGATTCACCATGACTGCTTTCGATAAACACCAGGTTTCCCGCTTCCGCTTCGTCCGCTGCGAATTCGCCGCGGATACCGGCGTGGCCAAGCTGGTCTACGCCTTCGACGACGGCCCGGAGATGGTGGAAACCATCACCGTGCCCGGCGCTCCGTTCGTGCTGGACGAGGCGCGTGCGGCCGCGGTGCAGCGCGCGCTGCAGCTGCTGCACCTGATCGCCGGTGTCAGCTACTACAAGGCGGGCGTGCCGGAAACGGTCAGCATCGACAGCTATGCCATCGATGCCGAGACCGCAGCGCTGGTGGAAACGGTCTACCTCAACGGCCTGGGCGAATTCGCCTACCGCAACGGCCTGAACCTGCGCGGGCGTTTCCGCCTGCCGGTGCGGGGCGACGCGGTGCAGGCGCCGGTGCTGGGCCTGCAGCCGCATGCGCTGGTGGCCATCGGCGGCGGCAAGGATTCGCTGGTCAGCATCGAAGCGCTGCGCCGTGCCGGCGTGGACGAGACGGTGACCTGGATCGGTGGTTCGCAGCTGATCCGCGCCTGTGCCGAGCGCACCGGCCTGCCGACCCTGAACCTGGGCCGCGCGCTGGCGCCGGAGCTGTTCGAGCTGAACCGCCAGGGCGCGTGGAACGGGCATATCCCGGTCACTGCGGTGAACTCGGCGATCATGGTGCTGGCCGCGCTGCTGCAGGGCGTGGACCAGGTGGTGTTCTCCAACGAGCGTTCGGCCAGCTACGGCAGCCAGATTCCAGGCACCGGCGAAGTGAACCACCAGTGGTCCAAGGGCTGGGCGTTCGAGCAGGCCTTCGGCAACCACGTGCAGAAGCAGGTGGCCGCCGATCTGCAGTACTACTCGCTGCTGCGCCCGATGTCGGAGCTGGCGGTGGCCCGCCAGTTCGCCAAGAGCGATTTCTACGACGCGCATTTCTCCAGCTGCAACCGCAACTTCCACATCCTTGGCGAGCGCCCGGTGAACCGCTGGTGCGGCGTCTGCCCGAAGTGCCACTTCGTGTTCCTGGCGCTGGCCCCGTTCATGCCCAAGACCCGCCTGGTGCGCATCTTCGGTCGCAACCTGCTGGACGACGCCGGCCAGGCCGGTGGCTTCGATGCGCTGCTGGAATTCCAGGACCACAAGCCGTTCGAGTGCGTGGGCGAAGGCCGCGAATCGCGTGCGGCGATGGCCACGCTGGCGCAGCGCCCGGAATGGAAGGAAGACGTGCTGGTGAAGCGCTTCTGCAACGAGATCCAGCCGCAGCTGGGTGCCGCTGAACTGGAACTGGCGCCGCTGCTGCAGCTGCAGGGCGAGCACCGCATTCCGGCCGCGCTGTGGGAACGTGTGCGTGAAGATTTCACAGCTTGAAGGAAAGCGCGTTGCGCTGTGGGGCTGGGGGCGTGAGGGCCGCGCGGCGTTTGCCGTGCTGCGCGCGCGTCTGCCCGCGCTGGCCCTGAGCCTGTTCTGCCCGGCCGCCGAGGCCGAGGCGGCGCGTACCGAAGCGCAGGGTCAGCTGGACGTGCGTGGCGAGCCCACTGCCGAGGCGCTGGCCGCGTTCGACGTGGTCATCAAATCGCCCGGCATCAGCCCCTACCAGCCGATCGCGCTGGCGGCGGCAGGGCAGGGCACCGCCTTCATCGGCGGCACCGCCCTGTGGTTTGCCGAGCACGCGGCTGAAGATGGCATCGTGCACGACACCGTGTGCGTGACCGGCACCAAGGGCAAGAGCACCACCACCGCGCTGGTGGCGCACCTGCTGCGCGCCGCCGGCCACCGCACCGGGCTGGTCGGCAACATCGGCCTGCCGCTGCTGGAAGTGCTGGACCCGCAGCCCGCGCCCGACTACTGGACGGTGGAGCTGTCCAGCTACCAGACCGGCGAAGTGGCGCGCAGTGGCGCCCGCCCGCAGGTGGCGGTGGTGCTGAACCTGTTCCCCGAACACCTGGACTGGCACGGCAGCGAGCAGCGCTACATCGAGGACAAGCTGCGGCTGGTGACCGAGGCCGCGCCGCGCATCGCCGTGCTCAACGCCGCCGATCCGCACCTGGCCGCGCTCTCGTTGCCGGACAGCGAAGTAGTCTGGTTCAACCAGCCGCAGGGCTGGCACATGCGCGGCGATATCGTGCACCGTGGCGAACAGCCCGTATTCGATACCCGCAACACGCCGCTGCCGGGCCGCCACAACCGCGGCAACCTGTGCGCCGTGCTGGCGGCGCTGGAAGCGCTGGGCCTGGATGCCGTGGCATTGGCGCCGGCGGTGCAGGATTTCCGTCCGCTGCCCAACCGCCTGCAGCGCATCGGCGCGGCCGATGGCCTGACCTACGTCAACGATTCGATCAGCACTACGCCGCACGCCAGCCTGGCCGCGCTGGAATGCTTCGCCGGCCAGCGCGTCGCGCTGCTGGTGGGCGGGCACGACCGTGGCCTGGACTGGACCGATTTCATGCAGCACATGGCGCACGACGTGCCGCCGGTGGAGATCGTGACGATGGGCAGCAACGGCCCGCGCATCCACGCGATGCTGCAGCCGCTGGCCGATGCCGGCCGCTTCGGCCTGCACGCGGCCGGCGACCTGTCCGAGGCGATGGCGCTGGCACGCGCGGCGCTGGGTACGCAGGGCGGGGTGGTGCTGCTGTCGCCGGGCGCGCCGAGTTTCGGTGCCTACCGCGATTACGTGGCCCGCGGCCGCCATTTCGCCGAGCTGGCCGGGTTCGAGCCGGACAGCATCAGCGCGATTCCAGGCCTGGGCATCGGGTAAGGGGTCGGCCTCGATCCACGGTAGTGCCGGCCGCTGGCCGGCAACCCGGGCACCGGATCCACGCATGGCGTGGCTCTACTGCAGGTGAGCGTTACCATCGGCGCATTCCCGGACGGATTCGAGACGCCCGATGTGCACCTTCATCACCCTGTTCCTGCCGACCTCGATTGCCCACGCTGAAGCCGCCGCGATCTTCACCCGCAGCGGCCGGCACCTGTTCGCGCAGGATTCGCCGAGCCTGCAGGCCGCGGTCGGGCCCGGCTGGCAGCCGTGGCTGAGCGCCGCGCACTGCGATTGCGGCACCGCGCTGGCGTCGGTGCGGGCCAAGCCGGAATGGAAGGGCGATGCCGCGCGCTGGCGGAAGAAGGGCTGGAGCGAGGCGAAGATCGCCCGCGCGCTGGCCGAGCAGTTGGCGCGGCATGCGCAGGATCAGCAGCTGCGTCGCGATGAAGCGCTGGGCGACGCCGGGCAGTGGTTGCAGCGCATCGATGCCCTGCTGCAGTCCGGGGCCGCGCGCATTGGCCTGCTGGTACGCGACTACGATGGCGCGGTGGATGCCCGGCAGCCGGCGCCGCCGGAACGTCATTGGTCGCGGAGCCAGTTGGATGCAGCGGATCTGCTGGCGCTCGCGCCGGGCACGTTGCATTGGATCGAGCGCGGGTGAGCCCGGGAAGCCAGCGGGGTCGGATCCCTTTCCGCAGGAAAGGGCTCTGACCCCCCATCCACGCGTGGCGTGGCTCTACTCGATGAACGCGTAATCACCATCAATCAGCTGCTGCAGGTACGCATCGAAGCTGGGCGCGATGACTGCATAGCTGTCCGGATCATGCAGGTAGCGCACCACCTGGCCGACGGTGCCGCCCGGTGCCGGGTCGAAATCCAGGTAGAGCATCGAGGTGCCGCCGTTGTTCATGCAGTGCGAGAAGCACAGGCGGCGGTCCATCGGCAGATCGGCGTCGATGCCGTCGCCAAGGATCTCCGGCTCGTCGTCCAGCCATTCCTCGTAGATGGACCGGATGCTGTCGTCCCACTGCTGCTGGTCTTCGAAGATCTGCGCGACCGAGCGCAGGTAGTAGGGGTAGCCGCCGTCCTCGACATCCGAACCCAGCATGTAGACCACGACCTCGCCACCGGGATATTCGCGGAAATGCGTGCCATCCACCCGCGACAGCAACGCCAGCAGGCTCTCGGGTACCAGCGGCCACTGCGCGCGTAGGCGCTGCAGATCTTCGGCACTGGCGCCCTGGACATGTGCCCATTGCGCTGCGTCCTCGGCCGGCAGGCGCGGGACAAGGCCAGACAGAAAGCGATCAACAAGGTTCATGTAGAAGGGGACGGAGGGGATCAGGTCGTATCCAACCACACCTGCGTCACGTCGCCAATGCAGAATGCGATCCGGGAGGGCGTTCTGCGACTTAATCCCCTCCGTCCCCTTTTCAGTGGAGCAGGCGCATGAACCGATGGCGGTGTGGTGTGGCGATGGTGCTGGGGCTGGCGGCGATGCCGGTCTGGGCGGCGATGAAGACCCAGCCGGTGGAATGGAAGCACGAGGGCACGACCTTCAGTGGCGTGCTGGTCTATGACGACAGCGACAACGACAAGCGCCCGGGCCTGGTGATGGTGCCCAACTGGAAGGGCGTGAACGAGTCCGCCATCGAGAAGGCCAAGCAGCTGGCCGGCGATGACTACGTGGTGCTGGTGGCCGACGTGTACGGCAAGGGCGTGCGGCCGAAGACCGATGCCGAGGCGGGTCCGGTGGCGACCAAGCTGCGCAACGACCGGCCGCTGCTGCGTGCGCGTGCGCTGGAAGCGGTGAACGTGCTCAAGGCCCAGGCCGGCAAGGCACCGCTGGATGCCAGCCGGATCGGTGCGGTGGGCTTCTGCTTCGGCGGCACCACGGTGCTGGAACTGGCCCGCGCCGGTGCGCCGCTGGCGGGTGTGGTCAGCCTGCACGGCGGGCTGGGCTCGCCGCTGCCTGCACAGGCCGGTGGCAGCCATCCCTCGGTGCTGGTGCTCAACGGCGCCGACGACAAGAGTGTGACCGCTGAGGACATCGGCACCTTCCAGAAGGAAATGGACGCGGCCAAGGTCGACTGGGAATTCACCAACTACAGCGGCGCGGTGCACTGCTTCGCCGAGCGCGATGCCAACAGCCCGCCGGGCTGCCAGTACAACGAACGGGCGGCCAAGCGCGCGTGGAAGGCGCTGGATGAGTTCTTCGAGGAGCGGTTCGAGAAACGTTGACCATGCAGCGGTAGTGGCCGGGGCGCGGGCGGGCCCCCCAGCGAGGAGCGCCCCCCCGCCCCCCCAACCGAGATGCAATGACACCCACAACACGGGCCCCCCCACCCAAACAAGGGGCGGCC
>NZ_JBRRCR010000072.1:0-22464 GCF_056759115.1 Stenotrophomonas sp. STEN087
ATGCGTCAACTATTATCCGGGTTGCCTAATACCTGCCACCCACCCGCCCCCAATTGACGGGTTTACGGCGTGTCCTGCCAGCCCACACCGCCCCGCCCAACCCGAAACAACCCAGAGCCTGAGTGCTCTGGCTCTGCGCTCTGGCTTGTAGAAAGCGCTGCCGGCCGCAGGCCGGCTACAACCCAACAACCCCCGCTGCGCTGCGGCACGCCTGCCGCCGACCGATCTGGGATAATGGACGCTCTTGTTTATCCTGCTGCCGGACCGGTCATGACCCAGAAGACGCTGCTCAACGATACCCACCGCGCCCTCGGCGCCAAGATGGTCGATTTCGGGGGTTGGGACATGCCCATCCACTACGGCTCGCAGCTGGACGAACACCACCTGGTGCGCCGCGAAGCCGGCGTCTTCGACGTCAGCCACATGACCGTGGTCGACCTGCGCGGCGAGCAGGTCAAGCCGTTCCTGCGCCGCCTGCTGGCCAACTCCGTCGACAAGCTGAAGGTGCCGGGCAAGGCACTGTACTCGTGCATGCTGAATCCGGCCGGCGGCGTCATCGACGACCTGATCGTCTACTACCTGGCCGACGATTTCTTCCGCATGGTCGTCAACGCCTCCACCCGTGAGAAGGACCTGGCCTGGCTGCGCGAACAGGCGGCACCGTTCGGCGTCAGCGTCGAGCAGCGCCCGGACCTGGCCATCCTCGCCGTGCAGGGGCCGCAGGCACGCGACAGCGTGGTCGGCCTGGTCGGCGGCAGCGACCGTGACGCGCTGGCCAAGCTCGGCCGCTTCGCTGCCCTGCAGGTCAAGGCGGACGACGGTGTTGAACTGTTCGTCGCCCGCACCGGCTACACCGGCGAAGACGGCTTCGAGATCCTGCTGCCGCAGGACGCCGTGGTCGCCTTCTGGAACCGCCTGCTGGCGGCAGGCGTGAAGCCGGCCGGCCTCGGCGCGCGCGACACCCTGCGCCTGGAAGCCGGCATGAATCTGTACGGCCAGGACATGGACGAAGCGATCAGCCCGTACGAAGCGGCGCTGGCCTGGACCGTGTCGCTGGACGAAGGTCGCGACTTCATCGGTCGCGACGTGCTGGAGGCGCAGAAGGCCGCCGGCAACGCGCGCCAGATGATCGGCCTGGTGATGGACGAGAAGGGCGTGCTGCGCCACGGCCAGGCGGTGACCACTGCCGGCGGCCAGGGCGAAATCCTGTCCGGCACCTTCTCGCCGAGCCTGGCCAAGGGCATCGCGTTCGCCCGCGTGCCGGCGGGCTAACTCGGCCAGGTCACCGTCGATATCCGCGGCCGGCAGGTGCCGGTGCGCGTGGTCAAGTTCCCGTTCGTCCGCGAAGGCCAGGCCCAGCCCGGCGTGCTCGCCGACGCCTGATCCGAACGTGCCGGCCGTCACTGACAGCAGTGGCGGTCGGTTGGTTACACTAGCCCCGTTTTTTCCACCCCCTGCAAAACCTGGAGCAGTTCCCATGAGCGAGATCCCCGGCGACCTCAAGTTCCTCAAGTCCCACGAGTGGGCCCGCGTCGAAGGCAATGGCCGCGTCACCGTCGGTATTTCCGACCATGCCCAGGGCCTGCTGGGTGACCTGGTCTACGTCGAGCTGCCCGAAGTCGGCGCCGAGGCCAAGGCGGGCGAGCAGATCGCCGTCGTCGAGTCGGTCAAGGCCGCCTCGGACGTCTACAGCCCGGTCAGCGGCACGATCGTCGAGGTCAACTCGGCGCTGTCGGACAAGCCGGAAACCATCAACGAAGATGCCTACGGCGAAGGCTGGATGTACGTGGTCGAGCTGACCAACGCCGACGAGCTCAACGAGCTGCTGGATCCGGACGCGTACGCCGAAGCCCTGGAAAACGAAGACCACTGAGTCCTCGCTTCCTGCTTCCAGAACGGCCACCTTCGGGTGGCCGTTTTCGTTCCAGCCTCCGTCGTCGACTCATGCCATCGGGTTCGCGGCACACCTTCGGCGTGGCATCAGGCGGCATCGAACGGCGCGATCAGGCGTGCGCAGTTTTGCGCAAATCCGCGTTTCCGTCCCGCGTTTGCGTGTTCGGATGTGAAAACTTTTACCCCCCGTTGCAGACCCGTTGTGGTGCGGCGGGCGCGCGCGTTGGCGTGTGCCGGACGACGTGGTGCATGGCCCGGCATCTGTTGTCACCCATCAACGCAGAGTGCTTATTTCAGGCGTTTTTTATTCAGCAGGTGCGATCACGTGTTGCTGCGCGTGACGTTGCCGGTGCGCGATGCAGGGCCGGGAAGGTGCCGCGTGGTGGCGGTGTCGGCGGCGTTCGGATGGACGCGGATGTGAAATTTTTTCGCGGGGGTTGTTGACAGTAAAAAAAACCGTGATTAGGTTTCGCCTCAGCAGACCTTGCCTGCCAAACCGAGTGCGCCGAATCAATCGTCCGATGCGAAGCAGCCCCTTCAAGACCACCGCGATCCTGCCGACGGTGGACATGGCCCCGCTTCCCCCGGAGAAATGCAAGGCATCTTCCGTTCCGATGCCCGCTCCGCCGATCGAGGCGGGCATTGCCGCATCCGTAACGGCGCGCCTGACGCGCCGGCGGTCCCCGCACGCAGCAACCGCGGGTTTGATCCACCTGGGCGTTTCAACTCCCTATCACTGACGAGGAGCCATCCCATGGCAACCAAGAAAGCTGCGAAGAAAAAGCCCGCCGCCAAGAAAGCGGTGAAGAAGGTCGCTAAGAAGGCCGCTGCCAAGAAGGCAGTGAAGAAGGTCGCGAAGAAGGCGACCGCCAAGAAGGCCGTGAAGAAGGTCGCCAAGAAGACCACTGCGAAGAAGGCAGTGAAGAAGGCGGCGAAGAAGGTCGCCAAGAAGCCGGCAAAGAAGACCGCGAAGAAGGCCGTCAAGAAGGTCGCCAAGAAGGCTACTGCCAAGAAGGCAGTGAAGAAGGCGGCGAAGAAGGTCGCCAAGAAGCCAGCAAAGAAGTCCGCGAAGAAGGCCGTAAAGAAGGTCGCCAAGAAGGCAGTGAAGAAGACTGCCAAGAAGGCGACTGCGAAGAAGGCCACTGCGAAGAAGGCCACCAAGAAGGCTGCCCCGAAGAAGGCTGCCAAGAAGGTTGCCAAGCGCAAGCCGGCCGCCCGCAAGAAGAAGGCCGCTCCGGTCGCTCTGCCGGCAACCCCGGCGCCGCTGATCTAAGTATTTCCCGATAGCCGTACCCTGAAACCCCCTTCCCTGGCTGCCCAGCGGGGAGGGGGTTTTTTTATGGGCGACCGTCGACGCTACCCGTGCGGTACCGGTGGGAACCGCTCCACCAGGAAATCCAGGAAGCTGCGCAGGCGGGTGGAGCGGTAGCGATCGTGCGCGTACACCACGTGCATCGGCCGACCGGCCTGGCCGTGCTGCGGGAACAGCTGCACCAGCCGCCCGGCGGCCACGTCCGCGGCCAGCAGCAGGGTCGACTGCAGCACGATGCCCAGCCCATGCAGCGCCGCCGCACGCAGCGCTTCGCCGTTGTTGATCTGCAGGCGCGCAGCGGCGATACGCTCGAGATCGCCAGCCTCGTCCTGCAGCCACTGCGCCAACGCGCGGGGTTCGAACGAGAGGCACTGGTGCGACGCCAGTTCGGCGAGCGTGCGCGGCGTGCCGTGGCGGGCGAGGTAGGACGGCGCGGCACACATCATCAACCGGTAGGGCGTCAGTGGGCGTGCCACCAACGCATCGCTGTCGGCCAGGGTGCCGATGCGCAGCGCGGCTTCGAAACCTTCCTCGGCCAGGTCGACCACGCGGTCGCTCAGGCTCGCCTCCACCCGCACCTGCGGATGGCGCTGCATGTACTCGGCCAGGGCAGGCACCAGCGCATGCGTGCCGAAGATCACCGGTGCGCTGATGCGCAGCGTGCCGGCCGGCGCCATCTGCTGGTGGGCGGCCTGCGCATCGGTCTCTTCCACCAGCCGCAGGATGTCCCGGCAGCGGGCGTAGTAGTCCTCGCCGAACGGCGTCATGTGCTGGCGGCGCGTGGTGCGGCTCAGCAGCTGCATGCCCAGGCGCGCTTCCAGTGCACGCAGGTGCTTGCCGGCCATCGTCGCCGAGATGTCCATCGCCGCGGCCGCAGCGCTGAGGCTGCCCTTGTCCACGATCAGCACGTAGACCTGCATGCTCTCCAGCAGGTTCATCTGACACTCCGGGTTCTGAATGCTGAAACCTGCGCGGAGTTTATCAATCAGGGGTGATCAAAGAGCATGCGCTGCACGGGCCGGATGTACCGGCCACGCATGACGGAGAACACCATGGATCTGAGTCTTGAAGGACGTACCGCACTGGTGACCGGCGCGGGCAGCGGCATCGGCGCGGCGGTTGCGCGGCAGCTGGCGGCGCTCGGCGTACGCATTGCGATCAACGCGCGACGGCTGGAGCCGCTGCAGTCGCTGGCAGCGGAGATCGCAGCCAGCGGTGCAGCCGCGCCGCTGATCCTGCCGGGTGACCTCACCGACGCCGCGCAGCTGGCGCGTATCGCCGCCGGGGCGCAGGACGCGCTGCAGCGCGTGGACATCCTGGTCAATGCCGCGGGTGGCTCGCGGCCGACCTCTGTCGACGCTGCTGATGACGTATGGGACGAAGCGATGGCGCTGAACTTCTCCGCGTCGCGACGGCTGACCCAGGCGCTGTTGCCCGGCATGCAGGCGCAGGGCTGGGGGCGGGTGATCAACTTCAGCGGTTCGATGGAGCCGCGTGCGGTGAATGCCGCCACGGCGGCGAAGGCCGCGCTGCACCTGTGGAGCAAGGGCCTGTCATCGGAGGTGGCGGCGCAGGGCGTGACGGTCAACACGATCGCGCCGGGCCGGATCAACAGCGCGCAGATCCTCGGCCGGCTGCATCCCACCGAGGAAAGCCGACGCGCGTTCATCGAGCGCAACATTCCGATCGGGCGCTTCGGCGAACCGGAGGAGGTCGCACCGCTGGTGGCGTTCCTGGCGTCGCCGCTGGCCGGCTATATCACCGGCGCGGTGATCCCGGTGGATGGCGGCATGCACTACTTCGCGCACTGAGCCTGCGTCTGCTTCACCGCCGTGGGTAGAGTCGACTGCCAGTCGACTGCTTTTCGATCCGGCCCCGCGGAGTCGACTGACCGTCGCCTCTTCCGATCACCGGCAGGCTGCCGCGCTCAGCGCGGCGAGGCCACCGCGCGGTTGCCCGAGGCGCCCTTGCCCTTGCGCTTGTCCTGCTGCGCCGGGGTCGCGCCTTCGGCCATCAGGCTGTCGCTGCCGAAATCGGTGTCCACGTCCAGCCAGCGCTGCGCCGGCAGGCCCAGCGCCGAATCGAGCACGGTCGGCAGCAGGCCGCTGGGCAGGCCGCTTTCGCCGTTCCACAGGATGGCGATGCCGAGGTCACGTTCGGGCACCAGTGCGACCAGGCCGCGGTAACCCTGCACCGCACCGGCATGGAAGACCACGTCGTGGCCGGCGTAATCGAACGTGCGCCAGCCCAGCGCGTAGCCGGCCGAGTGCAGGCGCTCACGGCGCCAGCCCGAGCGCATCTCGCCCGGGGTGTTGATCAGGCTCGAATGCAGGGTGGCCAGCAGCGGCGCCGGCAGCACGTCGGGACGATGCCCGGTGTGGGCCAGCAGCCACTGCGCCATGTCGCTGGCACTGGCGTTGACGCCGGCGGCCGGGGCGACACGGTAGTAGGTCGGCTTCGGCATCAGCGACACCCAGCCGTTGCGGCTGCGCACGTGCGGACGCGCCCAGCGCGAGCTGGCCTGGATGCCGGCCAGGCCGAGGCTGGCATCGTTCATGCCCAGCGGCTTGAAGATGCGGCGCTCGACCGATTGTTCGTAGAAGCTGCCCGAGGCGGCATAGACCACGTCGCCGATCAGGCTGAAGGCCACGTTCTGGTAGGCGTAGCAGTCGCCCGGCAGGCACTTGAGGCTGGTGTTGGCCAGCTTCTGGGTCAGCGAGTAGTACTCGGCATTGCCTTCGATGTCGCGATCGTAGGCGTTGTAGGGCAGGCCGACGCGGTGGCTGAGCACATCGGCCACGGTCAGGCGGTCGGTGGCTTCGGGCGAGTTGAGGCGGAAGCCCGGCACGTAGTCGGTCACCTTGCTGTCCCAGCGCAGCGTGCCGTCGTTGACCAGCAGGCCGGCCATGGTGCCGGCAAAGGCCTTGGACAGCGACGCCAGGCGGAACACGGTGTGCGCGTCGACCGGCAGCGGGTTGTTGACGTCGGTGACGCCGTAGCCGCGCGCGCTGAGCACGCGGCCGCCCTGCACGATGGCCACGGCCATGCCCGGCACGCGCTCGCCATAGGTGAGCTGCTGCGCCATCGATTCGATATGGGCGACGTTGAAGCCGGCGGCAGGCAGCTGCACCTGCGGCACCAGGCCGGTGCGGTAGGCCGCCGGCTGGGTGTGGGCGATGCCCGGACCCGCGGCGGTTTCGATGTTGGTCGGCATCGGCGGCAGGGCCGGCGGTGTCTGCGCGGTGGTGGACAAGGCCACGGGCATCAACATGCCCAGCAAACCGGTGGTCGCCGCCCGGACCGGGCGACGCAGGTTGTTCATTTTCATCGGTTGGACCCGTGC
Source organism: Stenotrophomonas sp. STEN087 (assembly GCF_056759115.1). Classification (NCBI taxonomy): domain Bacteria; kingdom Pseudomonadati; phylum Pseudomonadota; class Gammaproteobacteria; order Lysobacterales; family Lysobacteraceae; genus Stenotrophomonas; species Stenotrophomonas sp. STEN087. The sequence goes on from NZ_JBRRCR010000072.1 coordinate 6,549, forward strand.
GCGACTGCTGTCTGTGATTCTAGCGCCGCTTTTCGCCTGTGCACAAACAAAGCGAAGATGAATGCGCATCTGATTGAAAAAGTTGGATTTTTGACGCCCGGCGAGGGGGGTCTGGACGGGCCCGCAGACGCCCTCCACATGAGCCCGCCTGGCGGCATCGCGCACGGTCTGCTGGCGATGTTGCAGTGCATTGTCTAACGTACGCGCTTCACTGCCCCCGGAGCTTGCCATGCCGCCATCCAACTGCCGCGTCCCGGCCGGGGCCACCGCGTGAGCGCGGCCACTGGCAAGGGGCCGCTGCGCGGGCTTGTGGCGGCGTTGCGCGAATCGCCGGCGCTGTGGTGGTCGTTCCTGTATTTCTTCTGCCTGCTCAGCGGCTACTACGTGCTGCGCCCGGTGCGCGAGGCGATGGCCGCCTCGTCCGATCTGGAGACGGTGTTCCCGCCGCTGCTGATCGGCTGGTTCGCCAGCCACGGCATCGCCCTGAAGGACTTCGTCCTGCAGTTCCTGTTCACCTGCGTGTTCCTGATCATGCTGGTGCTGCAGCCGGTCTATGGCTGGCTGGTCAGCCGCTTCCCGCGGCGGGTGTTCCTGCCGGTGGTGTATGGCTTCTTCATCGCCACCCTGCTGGTGTTCTACGTGCTGTTCGACAGCGGCGTGCCGGGGCGGGGCATGGCCTTCTTCCTCTGGGTGATGGTCTTCAACCTGTTCGCGGTGGCTGTGTTCTGGAGCTTCATGGCCGATGTCTTCAGCAACGTGCAGGCACGCGCGTACTACGGCTACATCGGCGCGGCCGGCACGGTCGGTGCCTTCCTCGGCCCGGTCCTCACCAGCGCGCTGGTGCAGCGCGTGGGCATCGCCAACCTGATGCTGGTCTCGGCCGGCTTCCTGGTGGTCTGCCTGTTCTGCATCTGGCGGCTGCGGCACTGGGCGGTGCTGCGCGAGCGCGAGCAGCAGCTGGTGTCCGGCGAGAATCCGATGGGCGGCAGCGTGCTCGACGGCCTCAAGCTGATCGTGCGCGAGCCGCTGCTGCGCTGGCTGGCGATCCTGGTGGTGTTCGGCGTGGGCGTGGGCACGATGCTGTACAACCAGCAGGCCAGCATCGTGCGGGCGGCCTTCAGCGACCCGGCGGCCAGCACGGCGTTCTTCTCGCGCATCGACCTGGCGGTGAACGCGCTGACCCTGCTGCTGCAGCTCAGCCTGACCCGCTGGCTGCTGTCGCGCCACGGCATCGCGCCGGCGCTGCTGATACCGGCCTTCGCCATCCTGCTCGGCTTCTCGGTGCTGGCCGCCTCGCCGCTGCCGATGATGGTGGCGGTGGTGCAGGTGCTGACCCGGGCCAGCGAGTTCTCGCTGTTCAAGCCGGCCCGCGAGACCATCTACACCCGCGTGGACCGCCAGTGGCGCTACAAGGCCGGCGCGGCCATCGACACCGTGGTCTACCGCGGCGCCGACCTGAGCTTCACCTGGGTGCACAAGGGGCTGTCGCTGTTCGGCTCGCATGTGGTGTTCGCCGGCGGCATGCTGGTGGCCGCGTGCATGACGCTGGCCGCGTTCGGCGTGCTGCGCGAAGAGAAGAAGCTGCCGCGCGACCGCTGAGCTGCGCGGGGTCGGATCCCTCTCCCACGGTGAGGGCTCTGACCCCATCACTCCATCAACCTACCCAAGGAACCCTGCATGTACTGGATCGCACTCGCCCTGACCCTGCTGGTCGCACTGCTGCACGTCTACTTCCTGGTGCTGGAGATGTTCCTGTGGACCCGCCCGCTGGGCCTGAAGACGTTCCGCAACACGCCGGAGAAGGCCGAGATCACCCGCGTGCTGGCGGCCAACCAGGGCCTGTACAACGGCTTCCTCGCTGCGGGCCTGTTCTGGGGCCTGTTCGACCACCTGCCGATGCTGGTGAACTTCTCGCTGGGCTGCGTGATCGTGGCCGGCTGCTACGGCGCGTGGAGCGTCAACAAGCGGATCTTCTTCATCCAGGCGGTACCGGCCGTGCTGGCGGCGGTGGCGTGGTGGTTCGTGCCGGCGTGATTGCCCGTTGGCGCTGCGCGCATCCACCCATGGGGTGGCTCTACTGCGGTGGTAGTGCCACGCCATGCGTGGCTCCGCACCATGCAAACAAAAACGGCGGGCCGAGGCCCGCCGTTTCCGTGTGCGCTTGACGCAGGCGATCACGCTGCCTGCGAATGCGGGTCCTTGTGCTGGCGGTCGTAGTAGCTGGCCGCGCGCAGTTCGTGGGTGTCGAAGTCGTCCACGGTGATGGTGTCCAGGGTCAGCGTGCGCAGTTCTTCCAGCAGGCTGCGCTCGTCCTGGGTGATCACGCCCTCTGCCACGGCCTCGTCCAGCTGCGCCTTGAAGTCCAGCGCCTCGATGCCCTTGCTCTTCAGCGCCTTCAGGAACTTGCGCTCCACCGGCTCGGCCATGATCGCCTTGCTCAGGTAGCTGTTGATGCGGCCACCCGGGTTGTTCTCGCACGGGGTCAGGAACACGCCGCTGGCCAGGCGGTCACGGGCTTCGTTCGGGGCCATCAGCAGGGCAGCGACGCGACGGCTCAGGCGGTCGCCCGGGGCTTCGGCACGACGGCCCAGCGGGAAGATCAGCGCCCACATCAGCCAGCCGATCGGACGGATCGGGAAGTTGCGCAGGGCCGCCGACAGCGACTCTTCGATCTTGTGCACGCTGTCATGGAAGGCCCACGCCAGCAGCGGCTGGTCGGCCTGCGGCGCGCCTTCGTCGTGGTAGCGCTTGAGCATGGCGCTGGTCATGTAGACATGGCTCAGCACGTCGCCCAGGCGGCCGGACAGCGATTCCTTGAACTTCAGCTTGCCGCCGAGGGTCATCATCGAGATGTCGGCCATCAGCGCCAGGTTGGCCGAGTAGCGGTCGAGCTTGCGGAAGTAGCGGCGGGTGTAGGCGTCGCCCGGGGCGGCACCGAAGCGTGCACCGGTCAGGCCGAACCAGAACGAACGCACGGCATTGGAGATGCCGAAGCGGATGTGGCCGAACAGGCTGCGGTCGAAGTCCTGCAGGCCGGCACGGGTGTCGGGATCCTGCGCGGCCTTCATTTCCTTCAGCACCCACGGGTGGCAGAGGATCGCACCCTGGCCGAAGATCAGCAGGCTGCGGGTCATGATGTTGGCGCCTTCCACGGTGATCGCGATCGGCGCGGCCTGCCAGCTGCGGCCGGCGAAGTTGCGCGGCCCGAGGATGATGCCCTTGCCGCCGATGACGTCCATCATGTCCGAGATCACTTCACGGCTCATGCTGGTGCAGTGGTACTTGGCGATGGCCGACGGCACCGACGGCACGTCGCCACGGTCGACCGCAGCGGCGGTGGCCTGCGACAGCGCGCTGATCTTGTAGGCCTTGCCGCCGATGCGGGCCAGCGCTTCTTCCACGCCCTCGAAGCGGCCGACCGACAGGCCGAACTGCTTGCGGATGCGTGCGTAGGCACCGGTGACTGCTGCGCCGGCCTTGGCACCGCCACTGGCGGTGGAGGGCAGGGTGATCGAGCGGCCCACGGCCAGGCACTCGTTGAGCATGTTCCAGCCCTTGCCGGCCATCGCAGCGCCACCGATCAGCTGGGTCAGCGGGATGAACACATCCTTGCCCTTGATCGGACCGTTCTGGAAGGTCGAGTTCAGCGGGAAGTGGCGACGGCCGATCTCCACGCCGGCGGTATCGCGCGGCAGCAGGCCCAGGGTGATGCCGATGTCGCGGGTCTCACCGATCAGGCCATCCGGGTCGTACATGCGGAAGGCCAGGCCGATCAGCGAGGCGACCGGGGCCAGGGTGATGTAGCGCTTGTCGAAGGTCAGCTTGACGCCGAGCACCTGCTCGCCGTTCCACTCGCCCTTGCAGACGACGCCGTAATCGGGAATCGAGGTGGCGTCGGAACCGGCGAACGGACCGGTCAGGCCGAAGCAGGGCACTTCGCGGCCATCGGCCAGGCGCGGCAGGTACTGGTCCTTCTGTTCCTGGGTGCCGTAATGCACCAGCAGCTCACCCGGGCCCAGCGAGTTCGGCACGCCGACGGTGGAGCTGACCACCGACGACACCGAGGCCAGCTTCTGGATGACCTTGTGGTGGGCCAGCGCAGAGAAGCCGAGGCCGCCGTATTCCTTCGGGATGATCATGCCGAAGAACTTGTTCTTCTTGATGAAGGCCCACAGCTCCGGCGGCAGGTCGGCATGGACGTGGGTGATTTCCCAGTCGTTGACCATCGTGCACAGCTCTTCGACCGGGCCATCGAGGAAGGCCTGTTCTTCAGCGGTCAGCTGCGGCTTGGGGTAGTTCAGCAGGATGTTCCAGTCCGGGTCGCCGGTGAACAGCTCGCCTTCGAAACCGACCGAGCCGGTTTCCAGCGCGATGCGTTCGGTCTGCGACAGCGGCGGCAGCACCTTGCGGAACACCTTCATCATCGGGCCGGTCAGCAGCGGCTTGCGGATGAACGGCAGCAGCAGCGGCACGGCGATCACCGCCAGCACGGCGGCAGCAACGATCGTGGCGGTCTGGTTGACGTACGGCACGAACCAGCAGACGGCCAGCAGGGCCAGGCTGATCAGCGTCCAGGTCAGCAGGCGCATGCGGTGGTAGGCGACGAACGCGCCTGCCAGCAGCAGGGCGAGGAAGGGAAGAACGATGCTCATGAGCGTGCTCCGGTGACGTGCTCGTTTGTGGCGGACGAAGCTGCAGCATCCGCTGCGGGCAACACGTCCAGATAGTCCAACACAGTAGCGGTAAAGGCGTCGTTGTCATCACCGGCGACCATGTGCGTGGCCTGCGGCAACTGTACGTGGCGCGCGTGCGGCGCCAATGCCAGGAATTCGGCGACGGTCTGCGGCGTGACCAGGTCGCTGCGGCCGCCACTGACCAGCAGCAGCGGGCACTTCACCTGGCGCGCGGCCTCGGCCAGTGCATCCTGGTGCTGTTCGCTGTCGCGCGCCAGTTCGGCCACCAGGCGCGGGTCCCAGTGCCAGCGCCAGCGGCCATGGCCATCCTCGCGCAGCAGCGCACGCAGCGACTGCTCGGATTTGCGCGGGCGGTGCGGCAGGTAGGCGGAGATCACGTCCGCGGCCTGGGCCAGCGAGGCGAAGCCATCGGGATGGGCGGTCATGAAGGCGAGGATGCGCTCGACGCCGGCGGTGTCCCAGCGCGGGGTGATGTCGACCAGCACCATCGCCGAGAACAGGCCCGGCCAGCGCGATTCGGCGAGCAGGCCGAACAGCCCGCCCATCGAGGCGGCAACCAGCACCGGCGGGCGCGGCTGCTCGCCGGCCAGCACGATCAGGTCATCGGCGAACTGTTCGCCGTGGTAGGGCAGGTCGGCGGCGTTCCAGTCCGAATCGCCGTGGCCGCGCGCATCGTAGGCCAGCGTCTGCAGGCCGGCGGCAGACAGCGCCCGTGCGGTGGCATTCCACGCATGCCGGGTCTGGCCGAAGCCATGGGCGAACAGCACGCGGCCGCGGCGACCGTGGTCGCTGGCCGTGGCCGCCAGATGGGCGCCATGGGCCGCCTCCAGACGCAGGTCGTGGAACGCGGCGGGAGTAGGGGACGTAACCATACTCGCTAGTATGGATGGCTGGTGACGGAAGTCAATACCATGCAGTATGGTGCGCTGCGGAAGGCGCCATCGCCCGCCCCGCGACGGTTTCGGCCGCAACGGCGTACTGCAACGAACCCCGCCGTATGGTTAAATCTCCCCCATGAATCAACCTGACGCTTCTGCCGGCGAACCGCGTGCCGGCCGCAACAGCCGCCTCAGTGCCGAAGACTGGGCACAGGCGGCCCTCGATCTGATCGCTGAACAAGGTGTGGGCGCCGTCGCGGTGGAGCCGCTGGCGCGCCGTCTTGGCGTGACCAAGGGCAGCTTCTACTGGCATTTCCCTTCGCGCGATGCACTGCTGCAGGCCGCGCTGGAACGCTGGGAACTGTTCGAACAGGAGCAGGTCTTCGGCAGCCTCGAAGACGTGCCCGATCCGCGTGCGCGCCTGCGCCAGCTTTTCCAGATGGTTGCGCACGAAGTGCAGCCGCACATCATCTACAGCGAGCTGCTGAAGGCGCTGGACCACCCGATGGTGCGGCCGGTGATCGACCGGGTCTCGCAGCGGCGCCTGGATTACCTGGTGGCCTCGTTCCGCCAGGCCGGGCTCAGTTCGACCGATGCACGCCATCGCGCCCGGCTGGCCTACGCGGCCTATGTCGGCTTCCTGCAGCTGTCGCTGCAGCTGCAGCAGCCGAAGCAGGCACGCGAGGATTTCGAAGCCTACGTCGAGCACCTGATCGAGACGCTGATCCCGAACGGGTAACCGCAACCGCGCTTCGCGCGCGGTGAGCCGGCAATCGGGTCGGCTCCACGAGTGGAGCCGCCCCTGGATTCAGCCGGCCAGGATGTCTTCGCCGTTCAACTCGGCGATGCCGCGCACCAGCGCATCGATGGCATCGCGCTCGGCCTCATCCAGGCCGGGGTTCCACACGTCGAACAGCAGCACGACGCGGGTTGATTGGCTGCGGTTCCAGGCTTCGTGTTCCCAGGTGTCGTCAAAGCTCACGCACCGCCCTTCCTGCCAGGCGTGTTCTTCACCGGCCACGCGCAGGGCGCAGTGCTCCGGCACGATCAGGGGCAGGTGGGTGACGATGCGGCTGTTGGTGACCCCGGTATGTGGCAGGATGTGCGAGCCGGGGCCAAGCACCGAGTACAGGGTTTCCGGTGCATGGCCTTCGATGCGTACCAGCGGCACCTGCTCCAGCGCGGCCGCGGTGCGCGGGCAGCGCTGTGCGTTTTCGCTGAAGACCTTGCCGTGGCGATGGAAGAAGAATCCATCCCAGCGCGGCTGTTCGCCCTCGCCACCGAGATAGCTGCCACCGCGCCCGGCACTGGGTTCGCCAAGGAAGGGGGCCAGCAACTGGCGTTCTTCCAACACCGAAAGCAGTTCCCCGCGCAGCAGCGGGGTGGCGTCCTGCAGCGTCTCGTACCAGGGGAACAGTGCAGGGTCGAAATAGCGCGGCGAAGGCAGGCCGGGGATGTACAGGAAGGTGGGCCGCTGTTGGGGACCGGCGGTGGCCAGGCGTAGTTCGCCCAGGTAGCCGGCAACGGCCTGTTCAATGCGTTGCAGCACGCTGCGTCCATGGCGCTGCTGCAGCGGTGCCAGCACCTGCTGCAGGGTATGGCGGCGGCCGTCACGCAGGCTGCGCATGGCATGTTCGACCAGGCGGCGCAGGCCGGGCGGGGTGGTCTGCGCGCTGGTCCAGTGGCCCTGTCGCTGTGCCTGGCTGACCGCCTGGTAGAAGTGGGTGAGGGCAGCGGCGTGGGCACCGCTCTGCTGCAGGCTCAGCGCCAGGTACAGGCGGGCAACGAAGAAGCCCGGGTCCTGCGCCAGCAGCGGTTGCAGGTGGGCCAAAGCAGCCTGCCATTGGCCTTGTTCGACCAGGCTCACCGCCAGATTCTTCAGCGTGCCGGCATCATCGGGTGCTGCTGCCAGGGCGCGCTGCAGCAGCCGCTCGGCAGCCGCGTGCTCGCCGCGGGTGCTGTGGCAGCGGGCAATGAAGTTCAACGCCTGCACATCCTCTGGCGCGTGCAGCAGCAGCTCACGGAAGCTCTGTTCGGCCGCCGTGGTGTCGCCGTTGCGGGCATGGGCCAGGGCGCGTTCGGTCAGCACGGCAACATCGGACATGGCAGGACTCCGGGTTGGAAGATCAGAAAAGGCAATGGCCCCGTTGCCGGGGCCATTGCTCGGGTCATGCTGGGCCCAGTCTTCTATCAGAAGCGCTGGGTGTAACGCATGTAGTAGAAGCCACCCGGGGTGTCGTACGAGTAGTCGTACGTGTTCGCGAAGGCGCGGCCGGCCAGCGGCGGATCGTTCTGGAACAGGTTCTGCGCACCGATGGCCACCGTAGCGTTCCACGGCAGGTTGTAGCGGGCTTCAGCGTCGTGGTAGACGACCGATTCGATGTGGTTACGCGGATCGCGCACGCCACCCTCACCCAGCTTGTTCGGGTCCGAGCACAGGCCGGCGGCCAGGAATGCTGCGGTCGTGCCCTTGCAGTCTTCCGACAGCGAGGAACGGTAACGCATGGTCCAGGTCAGGCCGAAATCGCCGTAGGTCCAGTCGGTGGTCAGGTTCGAGCTCAGACGCCAGCCGGGGGTGTCCTGATAGTAGCGACCCACGGCGTTGTCCCAGGCCTCGTCCTTGTTGGCGCGCGACTTGTCGGTGGCCACGTAGGCGCTGTCCCAGTTGAACGAGAAGCTGCCCCAACGGGTATCCGGCAGGCGGTAACGGATGCTCAGGTCGTAGCCTTCCACTTCACGTTCTGCCAGGTTGCGCGGCAGCAGGAACATGTTGGTGATGCGGCCGGCGGCGTCGCGGACGAAGTAATCAGCCGAGCAGTAGCTGCGGTCGCCATTGGGCGCGACGTAGCACTGGTCCAGGATGAAGTCCGAGGTCGGGGTGCTGATCGCGTTCTCGATGGAGATCTTGTACCAGTCCAGCGAGATGTCGAAGCCCTGCACGAAGCTCGGGCTGTAGACGAAGCCCAGGGTGTAGTTGGTCGCCGTCTCCGGACCCAGGTTTGCGTTGCCGCCCAGGGTGAACGGGAAGATGGTCTGACCGCCGTAGCCCAGGCCAGCGTTGGTCTGCTGCAGGTAGGTCGGCGAAACGCCAGCTGCCACGCAGCGGGCCTGCACTTCTGCGCTGTAGCCGCTCCAGTCGGAGGAGCAGGGATCGCCGAAGTTGATGTAGCTGTCGCTGGCGCCGCGGTACAGGTTGGTGATCGACGGCGCACGGAAGCCTTCGGACCAGTTACCACGCACCATCAGGTCGTTGATCGGCTTCCACTTGAAGCCGAACTTGCTGTTGGTGGTCTGGCCGAAGTTGTCGTAATCGGAGAAGCGCGTTGCGGCGCTGAACTCCAGCAGCTGGGCACCCGGCAGGTCGGACAGCAGCGGCAGTGCCACTTCCAGGTAGGCATCGTTGAGCGAGTATGCGCCGGAGGTAGCCTTGCGTGCATTACCCGAGGTGTAGCCGGCAGCGACCAGTGCGTCCGGGTCGTCGTAGCCGCTTTCCTTGCGGTTTTCAAAGCCCAGCGCGAAGCCGGCCATGCCGCCCGGCAGCTGGAACAGGTCACCGGCCAGGTTGGCGGTGAAGCTCTTGCTCAGGTTCTGGTACTGGTCATGTGCGGTGAACATCACATAGTCCAGCTGCTCCTGGTTGATCGAACCGGGGCTGCTCAGCGGGTTGAGCGGCACGCAGCCTGCGATGACCGCACCCGGCGCGCCGCACTTGATCACGCCGTCGGTGTCCATGAAGGACGGACCGGTGGCCTGGTTCAGGTTGAGCGTGTTCAGATCGCCGCGCATGCGATCGTTCTGGTCGGTACGGCTGTAGCGGTAACCGGCATCCCAGTTGAACGAACGGTCGCCGAAGTTGAACACACCTTCGAAGCCGCCGTAGAAGTGGAAGGTCTTCACGTCCTGGTTGTAGACGCGCGGCTGCTCGACGAAGCGACGGCCGTAATCCAGGTCACGCGCATCGGCGGTGCCCTTGTACGGGTTGAAGTAGCTGTCCTTGTCCAGGCCACGGGTGCCGGCCAGGTAGAAACCTTCGGTCACCGGGAAGCCGGCCAGCAGCTGCTCCGATTCACGCTGGTTGTACAGCGTTTCGGCGCGGGCGGTGACCGAGTCGGTGATGTCGAAGGCACCCTGCACGAACACCGAGCGGCGCTCCGACGGGGTCAGCAGGTAGTTGTCCGCAGCGTAGTTGTAACCATCGCCGGCGGTGGTGTACGGGTGGTAGTCGGCGAGGTTGCGCGAGTCGCCACCATTGTTGATGACACTCTGGCTGACGTCGTCCAGCGCGGCGAAGAAATCGTCGTCACTGGCGAACTGGTCACGCCAGATCGGGTTGCCGGCAGCATCGAGCGTCTGCCAGATCACGCCGGAGGACGACACCGAACTGCGCTCGGTCAGGCCGAAGGTCGGGTTGCGCGAGATGGCGCGGTCGCGCGCCATGACCGGCTTGTCCTTGCTGTAGGACGCGCTGAACAGGATGTTCGAGCGATCGGTGTTGGCACCGATGGTGAAGTCGTACGAGGTGCGCTGTCCGTCACCTTCGCCCATCTGGCCGACATAGACGCGTGCTTCTGCGCCGTCGTAGTCCTTGCGGGTGATCAGGTTGACCACGCCGCCGATGGCGTCGGAGCCGTAGATCGAGGAGGCGCCATCCTTCAGCACTTCCACGCGCTCGACCGCGGCCACCGGAATGGTGTTCAGGTCGACGGTGGAGTCCAGGGCGGTCACCCAGCGGCGGCCGTTGACCAGCACCAGGGTGCGCGACGCACCGAGGCCACGCAGGTTGACGCCGGAGGAGCCATCGCCGCCGTTGTTGACCTGGGCATTCATCGAGAAGCCGTTGTTGGCGCTGATGTTCTGCAGCAACTGGCCGACCGAGGTGACACCGGAGTGTTCGATGGTGGCGCGGGTGATGACCAGCACCGGCTGCTGGGTTTCGGTATCCACCGAGCGGATACGCGAACCGGTGACTTCGATACGGTCGAGGTTGGTGGCGTCCTGCGCCTGGGCGCTGGTTGCCATGGCGGCGCCGGCCACCAGCGCGACGATGATGCCGTCGCGCAGCTTGTTGGACTTCAGGTTCATTGGCTCTCTCTCTCTCCAAGGGATCTTGGCTGGGTGTGTGCCTGCGTGCGGTGCGGAAAATGCCGCTCCAAAAACGAAGGCTGACCCGATAGTAACTGCCGTAAGCAAAGAATTAAAGCTGTGTTAACAATCCATGTGCTTGCCGTATTTGAGCCATAAAAACCATGTGAAACAATTGCTTGCGCGCCTGTTTTTCAAAGTGTGTCGAAACCCGCAGGAAAGTAATCACGCGTTTTTCCGGACTTTGTTTGCCTTATCTGGTGGCTTCGCTTGATATGCAATCGGTTTCAACGTGTCCGGGGCGGCGGCGCTTGACGTATGAAAAAAGCGCCCATGGGGCGCTTTCGGGTCAGCTGGCGGTGGGGTGCAGCAGGCGCCTGTGCGCTGTGCAGCCGGTCTTACAGATCCTGCTCGTAGCGGACGTACGGCACGGTGCCGTCGTCGTTGCTTTCGTTGCGCGGGGAGAACGGATTCTTGCCGCGGCTGATCACGTTCTCGGCGCCGACGGTCAACTGGCCCGACCACGGGGTACGCCAGGTGAGGCCGATGCCCAGGCCTTCCCACTTTCCCGGCTTGCCGGGAACGTCGACCACGCGGCCGATGATGCTGCCGGTGAAATTGCCGTAGCCGGCACCCAGGCTCAGGCTCTTGCTGTCCCAGCGGTCGACCAGGGCCGGCGATGCATCGGAGATCGGCACCAGGCGCGCCTTGGCGTAGGTGCCGGCGATGGACACGAAGCCTTCGCGGCCGATGTTGCGCTGGGCGAACACGGTCAGGTCGTTCTGTTCGCCGCGCAGGGCCGGGGTCTTGTTCGGCGAGGCGAGCCAGGCCGGCAGGGTCTCGCGGCTGGTACCGGCGGTGATGCCCAGGCGGTTGTTGCCGCGGTTGAGTGCGGCGGTACCGGTCAGGCGGCGGTTGTTGGCACCGATGGCGTCATCGTCATCGCCGAGGCTGGCCAGCATGCAGTGGCTGGCCAACCCGCTGATGCTGCTGCCGCTGCTGTTGCTGCACAGCAGGCCCAGCGAATCGCCGGAGGACAGGCCGAAGGCCGCGTCCAGCGAGTTGCGGCCGAAGTGCCAACGGGCACCGGCAGCCTGTTCGCCGGTCGGTTCCAGGTACAGCAGGGCCTCGACCTTGCCGCTGCCCTTGTTCCAGACCGGCAGCACGGTGCGGGTGTCCTTGCTCTGCGCATGCGCGCCCGTGATCGCGCCAAGGGCGATCAGCAGGGCCAGCGGTAGACGCAGGAAAGTACGCATCGGACCAGTTCAGACAGGGGCGGACAACGGAAGTTCCCGCTGGGGCGGGAACTCGATCCTAGGATGTTTATGAAATCTTAACAAGCCTTGATCCTCCTCAGAACACAAGACCTGCTCATTCATTGAAGTCGTTCAGGTGCCGGTACAGTCCCCTCGGCACCGTGGAACAGTATGCCGAACTCCGTCAACGGAAAGTGATACTCCCGTCCGCAGAATTCGCAGCGGACTTCCACCGCGCCGGTGTCTTCGGCGGCCGCGCGGGCTTCTTCCTCGCCCAGGGAGACCAGCATCGAGGCCACCCGCTCGTGCGAGCAGGAGCAGCCGAAGGCCAGCGGCTTGCTGCCCATCAGTTCCGGCTTTTCCTCATGGAACAGGCGGTGCAGCATCTGCTCGGCCGGGGTGGCCAGCAGTTCGGCCTTGCCCAGCGTGTCGAACAGGGCGCTGGCGCGGGCCCAGCCGTCGTCGTCGCCCTCGTCGCCGGGCAGCTTCTGCAGCAGCAGGCCCACGGCGCCGTTGCGGTCAGCGGCCAGCAGCAGGCGGGTCGGCAGCTGTTCGGACTGGCGGAAGTAGTCCTCGAAGGCCTCATCCAGCGCCGGCGCGGTCAGGCCGACCAGGCTCTGGTAGCGCTGCGGTTCGCGCGGGTCCAGGCCGGGGTTCTCGATGGTGATCGCCAGCAGCGCGTCGCTGCCCAGGCTGGACAGGTCGCGCGGCGCGTCGGCGCCGTCGGCCAGCTGGGCGATGCCGCGCAGGGTGCCGGCGGCGGTGCACTCGGCGAACAGGGTGCGCAGGCCGGTGTTGCTGCGCAGCTGGATGGACAGGCGGCCGTCCACCTTGGTGTGGCCGGTGAACAGGGCCGAGGCCACGCAGGCCTCGCCGAGCAGTTCGGCGGCGTTGTCCGGGTACACGGCATGGGACAGGATTTCCTGCCAGGTGGCCTGCAGTTGCACGTGCACGCCACGGACGCCGGCGTCGGGCAGCAGGAAGCGGATCAGGGAATCGGTTTGGGCGGTCATCGGCTCACATCGCGCGTAAACAGGGGCGGTTGCCGGATAATGCGCCGACAACCAGGCATGAGAAGGATGCACCAGTAATGGGGGCAGGGGGAGAGCAGGACAAGGTGGAGGCCGTGCAGGCCGTGGCGACCACGCCGGCCCGCCGACGCTGGCGCTGGAAGCGGCTGCTGTGGCTGCCGGTACTGTTCGTGGGCTTCAGCTGCCTGCAGGTACTGGTGCTGCGCTTCATCGACCCGCCGCTGTCCACGGTGATGCTGTGGCGCTACGGCGAGGCACTGGGCGAGGGCGACTGGTCCTACCGCCTGCATTACCAGTGGCGCGACCTGGACCAGATGGCGCCGAGCCTGCCGATTTCGCTGGTGGCGGCCGAGGACCAGCGCTTCCCGGAGCACAACGGGTTCGACCTGCAGGCCATCGAAAAGGCGCGTGACCACAACGCCAAGGGCGGGCGCCTGCGCGGGGCCAGCACGATCAGCCAGCAGGTGGCCAAGAACCTGTTCCTCTGGCAGGGCCGCAGCTGGATCCGCAAGGGTCTGGAGGTCTGGTACACGGTGCTGATCGAGGCGTTCTGGCCGAAGGAACGCATCCTGGAGATGTACGCCAACATCGCCGAGTTCGGTGATGGCGTGTACGGCGCGCAGGCGGCGGCGCAGAAATTCTGGGGCAAGGACGCGGCGCGGCTGGCACCGGGTGAAAGCGCCCGGTTGGCGGCGGTGCTGCCGGCGCCGCGGCGGTACAACGCGGCCAAGCCGGGGCCGTACGTGCAGCGGCGGGCGACGTGGATACAGCGGCAGGCCCGGCAGCTGGGCGGGGCGGGGTATCTGGAGGAGTAACGGTTGATCGTTTCGCGGCGCCTCGTTTTTCCGTGCGTGGAGCCGGAGCAAGGCGACAGGCAGGACACGCCGTAAACCCATCCATGGGGGCTCGGTCGGCGCATCCATGCGCCTCACGGTCCTGCCTGCCGCCTTGCTCCGGCTCCGGACAGTTTCCCGCGCGCGCGGAACGAGAGCGGGAATTCAAAAGAAAGAGGCAAAAAGCAGAATCAAAAGCTGTGCCAACCAAGGTTGGCATCTACCAGAAGCGGATGATCGGCAGTCAAACGCACCGCGCTCGCGGGAATGTGTCCAGAGGCGGAGGGCATGGCCGTGCAGGACCGTAGGCGCCAAGGGCCCGAGGCATGCCTCGGGCGGGTTGGGCAGGACGCCCAACCCCGGCCTTGCCGAGTGCGCAGGACAGCGCACTCGAGCAAGGCGCCTACGAGCTACATGGACGTATTTACCGCGTGTCCTGCACGGCCATGCCCTCCGCCTCACGCACGTATCAGGAAGGCGCTGCTCCTGCCGTTGCCGTTGCTTCAGGCGGGCCGGCGGGCTGCGAGCCCGCCAGCGACGTACAATCCAGGCATGAGCCGCCAACGCCTGACCTTCGTCATCGCCGCCCATAACGAGGAACTGGCGCTGCCCCAGCTGCACCCGCGCCTGTGCGCGGTGCTCGACGCGCTGGACGATGTCGACGGCCACATCCTGTATGTCGATGACGGCAGCACCGACGCCACCTGGGCGGTGATCGAACACCTCGCCCATCCCGACCCGCGTGTCTCGGCCCTGCGGCTGTCGCGCAACTTCGGCAAGGAGGCCGCGTTGACCGCCGGCCTGGACCAGGTGCGCGAAGGCGCTGCGATGATCCTCGATGCCGATGGCCAGGATCCGCCGGAACTGGTGCCGACCTTCGTCGCGCACTGGAAAGAGGGCTATGACAACGTCTACGGCACGCGCAAGGTGCGCGACGGCGAAAGCTGGAGCAAGCGGGCCACGGCGGCCATGTTCTACCGCGTGATCGGCCGCCTGTCGCGCACGCCGATTCCCGCCGACACCGGCGATTTCCGCCTGCTGTCGCCGCGGGCGCTGAGTGCGCTGCGCGAGATGCGCGAGCGCCACCGCTTCATGAAAGGCCTTTTCAGCTGGGTCGGCTTCCGCCGTGTGGCCGTGCCCTACCACCGCCATGCGCGGCTGGCCGGCAACAGCAAGTTCAGCTTCTGGAACCTGTGGAACTTCGCACTGGAAGGCATCACCGGGTTCTCGACCGTGCCGCTGCGGGCGGCCACCTACCTGGGCCTGGTGACCGCCGCGGCGGCGTTCGTGTTCGGCGTCTGGGTGATCATCAAGGCGGCGATGTATGGCGACCGGGTGGCGGGCTGGCCGACGATGATGGCGGTGATCCTGTTCCTGGGCGGCGTGCAGCTCATCGCGCTGGGGCTGATCGGCGAGTACCTGGGCCGCCTGTACGAGGAGTCCAAGCAGCGGCCGCTGTACCTGGTTGACGCGTGGCTAGCACCTTCCGTGGCAGACTCGGCCCTGCAACCCACCCTGGGAGGGCAGGCAGATGACGTCGGTACGGCAACTGTTGGACGGCAAGTCCCCTGAAGTACACGCGGTCGCGCCCGGCGCGGCGGTGATCGATGCGATCCGGCTGATGGCCCAGAAGGGCATCGGCGCGGTGCTGGTGATGGAGGGGCCGCGACTGGTCGGCATCCTGTCCGAGCGCGATTACGCGCGCAAGATCGTGCTGCACGATCGTTCCTCGCGCGATACGGCGGTGTCCGAGATCATGACGGCGAAGGTGGTGACGGTGTCGCCGGGTGAGCAGGTGGAACATTGCCTGCAGCTGGTGACCGACTACCGCATCCGCCACCTGCCGGTGGTGGAAAGCGGGTCGGTGCTGGGGGTGATCTCCATCGGCGACCTGGTGAAGGCGGTGATCGACGCGCAGCGGCGGGAGTTGGATCAGCTGCAGCAGTACATCGTGGCCGGGTGAATTTTTCGCTGGCGGGCTTGCAGCCCGCCGGCCCGCTAAAGGCAACGGCCAGATCGAGAGCAACTGCAGCGCCTTCCTGATGCGTGGGGAGGCGGAGGGCATGGCCGTGCAGGACACGCGGTAAATACGTCCATGTAGCTCGTAGGCGCCTTGCTCGAGTGCGCTGTCCTGCGCACTCG
>NZ_JBRRCR010000073.1:0-22078 GCF_056759115.1 Stenotrophomonas sp. STEN087
GCCGGGCGGCGGGAGGGCGGGGCGGGGGGGCCGCTGCCGCCCACCGCGGGGGGTATTTCGGTGCCCGCCCCCCGCCCGGCACTACCGGTCAACAGGGCTTACGGCCCCGGCGGCAACCGCACTTCGAAGCGCGCGCCGCCCAGTTCACTGGAACGGGCCACCAGCAGTTCGCCGCGGTAATCCTTGATCAGGTCCTGCACGATCGACAGGCCGATGCCGTGGCCCTGCACGCGTTCGTCGCCGCGCACGCCACGCTGCAGCACCTTGCCGATGTCTTCCGGGGCGATGCCCGGGCCATCGTCGTCCACCGCCAGCAGCAGGCCGGCGCGGCGCGCGTTCGGTGCCGGCAGCGGCTGCGCGGTCAGCAGCACGCGGCGCTTGGCCCACTTGAAGGCGTTCTCCAGCAGGTTGCCCAGCAGTTCCTGCAGGTCGCCCGGTTCACCGTGGAAACGCGCGGCCGGGTCGATGTCGAATTCGCAGAGCACGCCCTTCGACGCGTAGACCTTCTCCAGGCCACGCACGATTTCCTCGGCGTTGGATTCCACCGGCAGTGGCGCGGAGAACAGCTTGTGGCCCGATGAGGCGGCGCGTGCCAGCTGGTAGGACACCAGGTTGTTCATGCGCTGCAGCTGCACGTCCAGTTCCTCGCGCAGGGCGCCATCGCCGGCACCGCTGTCCATCTGCGTGCGCAGCACGGCGATCGGCGTCTTCAGGCTGTGCGCGAGGTCGGCCAGGGTGTTGCGCTGGCGCTCGAGGTTTTCGCGCTCGCTCTCGATGAAGGCGTTGATGCTGTCGGTCAACGGCTCCAGCTCGCGCGGGTGGCGTTCGCTCATGCGCTCGGTTTCGCCGCGCTGCACCTTGGTCAGCTCGGTGATGACCCGGCGCAACGGGCGCAGGCTCCACTGCAGGATGACCGTCTGCAGCAGCAGCAGGATCAGGCCGATGCCGCCCAGGTAGAACCAGACCCGGCTGCGGAACACGCGCAGCTGCGCGCCCAGCGCGCGCGAGTCTTCCATCACGTAGATGGTGTACGGGAATTCGGTGGCGGGGTCGGCGTCGGCATCCCACACCAGGCCCAGGCCGTAGCGGTACACCGAGCCCTGGCTGCCGTCGATCTGGATCATCGGCAGCGGGCCTTCGAACACTTCCTGGCGCGGGGCCAGCAGGCCGCCGCCCACGGTGGGCAGCATCGGGCCTTCGGCGGACATTGAATTGCCCTTGCCGTCCGGCATCACCACCTGCAGGTACAGGCCACTGCCCGGCACGTCGAAGCGCGGATCCGGCGGCTGCTCGCGGATGTACAGCGAGCGGTCGCGGGTGAAGTCGATGCCGGCCGCATAGGCCGTGGCGTAGTTCTTCAGGCGCTCACGCAGGTTCGCCTTCGCCGTGTCGGCGAAGGCGGCATCGAGCGCGTAACCGGCCAAGGCCAGGAACGCGACCAGGCCCACGGACGCGGCGAACAGCTGGCGCGCCTGCAGTGAGCGCGGCCGCCAGCGTCGGAAGAACCACAGACGGCCGGACATCGTTTATCGCCTTGTGGAAGGCTCAGCCCTCGTTGCGCGGGATCGCGAAACGGTAGCCGCGGCCACGCACGGTCTCGATCGGCTTCAGTTCGCCGTCCGGGTCCAGCTTCTTGCGCAGGCGGCCGATGAAGACTTCCAGCACGTTCGAGTCGCGGTCGAAATCCTGCTGGTAGATGTGCTCGGTGAGGTCGGCCTTGGAGACCAGTTCACCGGCATGCATCATCAGGTATTCCAGCACCTTGTACTCGTAACTGGTCAGGTCGACATTGCTGCCGGTGACGCTGACCGTCTGCGCTGCCAGGTCCAGGGCAACCGGACCGCATTCCAGGGTCGGCTTGCTCCAGCCGGCGGCGCGGCGCAGCAGCGCGTTGACGCGGGCCAGCAGCTCTTCCACATGGAACGGCTTGACCAGGTAATCGTCGGCGCCCTGCTTGAGGCCCTCGACCTTGTCCTGCCAGCTCGAACGCGCGGTCAGGATCAGCACCGGGAACTTCTTGCCCTCGTCGCGCAGGGCTTTGATCAGCTCCATGCCCGACATCTTGGGCAGGCCCAGGTCGATGATGCCGACGTCGAACGGTACTTCGCGGCCCATATAGAGGCCTTCCTCGCCGTCCTGTGCAGCATCGACGGCAAAACCTTCGCGCTTGAGCCGGGCTGCCAGGGTCTCACGCAGCGGGGCTTCGTCTTCGACCAGAAGGATACGCATGAACTCTCCCTAGTGTCCTGGGTGTGGCCCGGAGGCCTGTGGGTACGGTGTATTACGGCAACTATCCCTGTTCAGGGGTTATCGCCGCGTAGTGATGACATATCCGACCGCGGCGTGCGCGGCTGTGAACGTGCCGGGGCGGGGTCGTCCATGTAGCGGACCCGGCCCCGGTCATCCATGTACTTGACCCGGTTGATGTCCCGGCCATCGAACGGCACGCGCTCGGCACCGAGGATGTGGCCACCGGTGGAGCGCTGCACCCGGCGCACGGCATCGGACAGCGAACGGTCGTCGCCACGGCCACCACGATCCATCATTTCCGCGCGCATGGCCGCACGCGGCTCGCCGCCACCACCGCGCGGTGGCTGCTGGGCCATCGCTGCAGAAAGGGGGGCAGCCGCCAGGACCACGCAGGTGGCCAAGGCAATGCGGCGGTGGAAGGGAGCGGAAGACATCGATGCGATCCTAGCCGAGCACGGCGATTCGTTCAAAAGTCGTAAATCCGGAGCGCCGGATACGGGACCCGGCCTTTACATTTCCTTTGCAAATGATTGGTTTGGCGCGGTGAATCCGATCTGAACTTTTCTGGGTGCTCTCCGGCGTCGTTCATCTAAGTGAACATTCGGGACGAATCCACAGGCCTTGTCAAGTCAGGAATGTGACTGAAATCACGCTGCGGCGCGATCGGCCTCGCGCTCGGTGACCGCCAGCGCCTGCTCGATCAGCGCCCAGTCGGCGCCGGGGCGGTGTGCGCCCTCGCTCAGCACCTGGCGGAACGCGCGGCCGCCCGGCTGGCCGTGGAACAGGCCCAGCAGGTGGCGGGTGATGTGCTTCAGGGCCAGGCCCTCGCCCAGGCGGGCCTGGATGTAGGGGCGCATCGCGCGCAGCAGTTCGCCACGCGGGCGCAGCGCGGCGCCGGTGTGCAGCGCCTCCAGCTGATGCAGCAGGTAGGGGTCGTGGTACGCGGCGCGGCCGAGCATGACGCCATCGACATGCGCGGCCTGGGCCTGCACGGCCTCCACCGTGGCCAGGCCACCGTTGATGACCACCGGCAGCGCCGGGCGTTCCTGCTTGAGGCGGTAGGCCCAGTCGTACTTCAGCGGCGGAACTTCGCGGTTCTCCTTCGGCGACAGGCCCTTCAGCCAGGCGTTGCGCGCGTGGACCACGACCATGGCGGCACCGGCGGCGACCTGGCGGTCGACGAAGCTGGCGAACACGTCGTACTCGTTGTCCTCGTCCACGCCCAGGCGGCACTTCACCGTCACCGGGATGTCCACCGCCGCGACCATCGCCGCCACGCACTCGGCCACCAGCGCCGGTTCGCGCATCAGGCAGGCACCGAAACGCCCGGCCTGCACGCGGTCGGACGGGCAGCCGCAGTTGAGGTTGACCTCGTCGTAGCCCCAGTCGGCGGCGATGCGCGCGGCCTGCGCCAGCAGGGCCGGATCGCTGCCGCCCAGCTGCAGGGCCAGCGGCTGTTCGCTGCCGTCGAAGCCGAGCAGGCGCTCGCGGTCACCGTGGATGACGGCGTTGGCGTGCACCATCTCGGTGTACAGCCGGGCACCCGGCGCCAGCACGCGGTGGAACACGCGGCAGTGGCGGTCCGTCCAATCCATCATGGGGGCAACGGACAGACGCAGGGAATCGGCGTAACGGGCGGTGGCGGACGTCATCGGGGTGTTGATCGTGGAGACTGGCATTGCCAGTGAGATCAATAGTTTACACCGGGCGGCTGAATGGCGTCGGGCGGGCCTTGGGTGCTGCGGGAACGACACCTGCGCGGCCCGCCTGAAGGCCAGGCCAATCCAGATCCATCATCCTGAGCAACCGGTCACAGTTGTCGCTTTCCGTTGACGGTGTCGGAATGTTGACGCCGCTATAGTCCCGCGCTCGCAATGGATTGGACGTGTGGAGCAGATGATGCAGCACAAGCGTATGAGCAGGACCCTCGCCGCAGCACTGGCCGTGGCCGCCCTGGCCATCGGCACGGCGACCGCGGCACCGGCCGCGACCGGGCTGAGCCCGACCTTCACCGCCTGCAGCGACAAGGCGCAGGGTGCGATCGAGCAGGCCGCGTGCCTGTCCTCGGAGACCACCCGCCAGGACCAGCGCCTGAACCAAGCCTACAAGCAGTTGCAGGCCAAGCTGAGCGGCGCGAAGAAGACCAAGCTGGTGAACGCGCAACGCGCCTGGCTGCAGTCGCGCAGCCGCGACGGCGAACTGGAGACCGCGCTGTACGACGATTCGCAGCCGGGCAACCTGCAGAGCGGATTGAACGACGCGATGCGCCTGAGCGCGCGTGCCGACCAGCTCCAGGCCTACCTGCAGCTGCTGGACTGATGACCTTCGGGAGGGCATGCCCTCCCCCCTGCACAAGGATGTAGAAGATGCCTACCAATATCGACACCCACGATCTGGATGCCACCTCCGGCGCGGTGTACTTCGCGGTCGGCCGCGGCACCGAGGGCGGCCCCGCGTCCTACCACCTGGCCATCGCCGGCATCACCCAGGGCGTGAGCGAACCGCACTGGGGCACCGTCAGCCGGGTCGCACAGAACAGCGGTTACAGCCTGGGCGCGATCCAGGTCGACTTCGGCCAGCGTGGCGAATGGGCGCTGGGCGCCATCGACGGCCACGCCCTGAAACCGGGCGAGACGACCTATGTCGATGCGGTGATCGACCAGGCCAGCGCTTACGCCAAAGCGCACAACCTGCCCTTCACCCAGGACCACGCCGACCTGCGCCGCGACCTGCTCAGCCACGGCAATGGCCTCAGCGGGCGCAGCTCGATCGAATTCATCGACACCAACACCCGCGACAGCATCAACGCCTGGGCGGGGTCGGCCGAAGGCAAGCAGTGGATCCACGCCAACATCGATTACCCGCAGGTGCGCAACGCCACCCAGACCGGCATGACGATGGTGGACACGCATGGCAGCAACATCGCCGAGGAAAACCGCTTCGAAGCGATCAGCCTGATCGCCAAGACCGCCAACCAGCTGCCCAGCCAGCTACCCAAGCTGCAGAAGGTGCTGGAAGAAGGCGGTGACTACGAGGCGCTGCGCGCCAAGGCGGGCCAGATCCGCGAGACCTACCAGTACTTCGATGCGCCCAAGGCCGGTGACATCGCCGTGCGCTACGAGGATGCCTACGCCAACAACAAGGACGCGATGGACCGCGCCCACGCCAAGGTGAGCAGCCGCGACTTCTCGCCCGCCGGCGAGCAGAACGATGCCGACATCCAGGTGGCGCTGGGCCAGATCGGCGCGCCGCGGCAGCAGGCCGCTTCGCAGACGCTGAAGGAAGGCTCCAGCGGCCGCGAGGTGCTGAAGCTGGAGAACAACCTCGTGGCGCTCGGCTTTGCCAGCGCGGACGGCCAGCAGACGCTGAACCCCGACCGTCGCTTCGATGCCACCACCCGCCAGGCAGTGGAAGAATTCCAGCGCGCGCACAACCTGGATCCGGTGGACGGCAAGGCCGGCCGTGACACGCTGACCGCCATCGACCGCGAAGCGCGCGAACTGCAGGGCAACCTGGCCGCGCTGGGGCTGACCGATGCCAAGGGCCAAGCCATCGCCAGCGATGGCTACCTTGGCGCTGGCAGCCGCCATGCCATCAACACGTTCCAGCAGCAGCACGGCCTGCCCGCCACCGGCATCGCCGATGCGGACACCCGCCAGGCGCTGGCCAGCGAAGTGCAGCAGCGTGCGCAGGGCCAGAACCAGAACCAGAACCCGGAACAGCAGACCGCCGCCGATCCGGCGCGCGAGACGGTGTACCCGATGTCCGACCCGCGAAGCCCGCAGAACTGGCTGTACACCGAGACGCTGGTGCAGGTGAAGTTCGCCGAGGAAGCGCGCGGGCTGCCATCCGGCGAACACAGCGAGAAGCTGGCCGCCGCCCTCACCGTGGAAGCGACCCGGGCCGGGATGTGGAAAATCGACCGGGTGGAGCTCAACCAGGATGGTTCGATGGCGCGCGCCGTGCAGGCCAATGCGATGCGCGACGAAAGCGCGTTGAACCGCAATTCCGCGCCGGTTTCCACGGCCGAGGCGATGGGCCAGAGCGTGCAGGAAAACAGCGAGCGCGCCCTGCAGGTAAGCGACCAGCAGCGCGAGCAGCAGCGGATCGACCAGCAGACCCAGCAGCACGGCCCGCGGGCCATGATGGCGTAAGCGCACCACACGCCCCGGGACATCCCGGGGCCTGCTTTTTCAGCAGCCTTACAGCGCGCGCCCCTTCACCTGTTCCTCCTGCTGGGCCTGCGCCTGCGGGTTGAACTGGGTATCCAGCTCGGCACTCTGCCGGGTGCTGGCTTCCACCGACTGCGAAACCGCCTGCTGGCGATCGACGAAGGCGCGCTGTGCAGCCGGGTCGCCCACGTTGCCCTGCACCGCGAACAGGCCCGTGCCATCCGGGCGCGCGAGCACATGGTCGATCTGGCGCATGCCGGCAACCTTGCTCTCATAGGCCAGCTGGCCGGCGGCACGTTCGGTTTCCTGTGCGTTGGCAAACAGCGGGCTCAGCCCGGCCTGCGCGCGCTGCTGCTGCAACGCCTGCAGCTTCTCCAGCGCCTGGTTGAAGCGCGGGTTCTCGACATGCCCGGCGTCACGCATGCTGGCGGGCGTGGCAGGTGCGGCAGGTGCGGCCGGTGCCACCGGCTCGGCGCGTGCCGGGGCGGCAGTGGTCTGCGCGCCGGCCTTTACTGCAGCCGGATCCTGCAGGCGCGCCAACGTCAGGCGGCCAGCCTTGCCGTCATCGTCCAGGCCGTTGTTGGCCTGGAACTGCTTGACCGCGGCCAGCGTGTCCTTGCCGAAGATGCCATCGGCGCCCAGCGCTGTGCCGTCGGCGGCGGTGTAACCCAGCGCGGCCAGCCTGCCCTGCAGCGCCTTGACCTCATCCCCCCGCTCGCCCTTCACCAGCATGCCGTCGGCCATCGGCGCCTGCTGCGCACTGCGCGCGGCCTGCGCGGCGGCCGGGCCCTGCGCGTGCACCGTGCCGCCCAGGGTGATGCGGTCGTTGAGCATGTCGCCCAGGTAGCGGCGGTACTGGTCCGGCTCGAGCTCGATGTGGGCGTGCACCGCGCCCTTTGAGCCCACGTCGGACTGGCGTACCAGCGGCGCGCCATAGTCGACGAAATCGCCGGTCTTGTACGGCGAGGAACCGACCGCGCCATGCAGTACCTGGCCAACCAGTTCGCGGCGGGGATCGCCGGCCGGGTGGCTGTAGATGCTGATGGAATTGGTCTTGTCGTGGTTGAGCTGGACGTAGCCTGCGACCGGGTTGGGGATCATCAGGGCGCGCTTGCCGCCTGCGTCGGTCAGGATCAGGTCCTTCTGCACCAGCGGAATGCCGTTGGTGTCACCACGGCGGCGCACCGCTTCCAGCTCACCCTCGACCATGCCGGCGGTGCGGTCGACCCGGCTGGCATCGCCGGCGCGCACGGCAGCGGCATTGGTGTTGGGGTGGTGGATCTTCAGCTCACGGAAGGCGTCCTCGCCACTGATGCCATGCCGCAGCACGCGATTGGACTGGCCATTGCCGAACGGTTCCACCACCGAGATACGCCCGCCACCCGGCGCCGCAGCGGCCGCCGGTGCGGCGGTACGTTCCGCGGCCGGAGCCTGCGCCGGAGCAGGAGCGGGAGCCTGGGCCGGCGCCGCCTGCGACGGCGTAACCGGATGGTGCTGGGCGGCTTCGGCGCCGATCGCACGGCGGGTCTGCGCGTCGGCCATCCCGGTGGCCGGCAGGTGGTGCTGCTGCTGGAAGGTGTTGATGGCGTGCTGGCTGCCCGCGCCCAGGTAGCCATCGGCGGTGATCGCCTTGCCCTGCGCATCGGTCAGGCCCAGGGCGGCCATGTCACGTTGCAGCGCACGCGCCTCACGGTCGATTGCGCCGAGGGTAGCCGGGCCCGCCTTGCCATCGACCGGGGTCAGGCGATGGTCGCGCTGGAAGGCTTCAACCGCCTGCCGGGTGCTGGCATCGAACTGGCGATCAGGATGGAGGCCCTGCGCACCCGCGCCGCCGTAGCCCAGTGCGTGCAGGTTGTGTTCCAGCTTTTCCACCGCGCGGCCGCTGCTGCCTTCCTTCAGGACCCGCGACCCACCACCGGCGTGGTGCGAACGCGCCTGCTGCAGCGCAAAGCGGATATCCGGATCACTGCCTTCGGTAGCAGGTGCGAAGTCGCGGCGCCCCACCTTCTGGTGCGCACGATCCATTTCAGCGGCGTGCTGCGCATACGCGTCTTCATATCCTGAAGCGATATCGGCGGCGACCAGCCCGGCATAGGAGTGGGTCCGCTGACGGATGGCGGCGGCCTGGTCCCGCAGATCCTGATAGCTGCCCCCTCGCGCAAGCACTGCTTCCAGATCATCCAGCCGGCCCGGCAGCTGGTTGGCGGTCTTGGCGATCAGCGCGACCGCCTCGAAGCGCTTGTCTTCGGCAATGCCGCTGCCATGCTTGTCCAGCATGGTCATGGCGATGTGCGTGGCATTGCGCACCTGCGGGTAGTCAACGTGCGTGTGGATCCACTGCTTGCCTTCAGGCGAATCGGCCCAGGCATTGATGCTGTCGCGCGTCGGGGCATCGATGAAGCGGATGGACGAACGGTTCTTCTGGCCATTGCCGTGGCTGAGCAGGTCCGCCCGCAGGTCCGCGCGGTCATTGGTGAAGGGCAGGTGGTGCGCCCTGGCGTAGGCACTGGCCTGGTCGATGACGCCATCGACATAGGTGGTCTCGCCAGGCTTCAGCCTGCGGCCTTCGGTTGCGCCCAGTGGCCACGTGCCACGCTGGCCAAAATCAACCTGGATGGTGCCCAGCGAATAGCCGCTGTTCTCCCGGACCGCGCTGACCGTGCCCCACTTCGGCTCGCGCAGCCCTTCGGTGACACCGGCGATGGACAGGTGATACGAAGATCCACCGCCCTCGGTGCCACGTCCGACCGCAAAGAACACGGCACCGGCAGTAGCGTCCAGGTTACGGGTATCGATCTTGTTCGGCATGGCTCACTTCCTTTTCCCTGGAGAGATGACCTGATGCGACGGTGGATCAGGGCGACAGCGTGCGTTTGTGCAGCTCGACGGCGCGGTTGGCATACCGGTTGATGCGGCACGACTGTGCATCCAGCATCGGTCCCACATGGTCGCTGGCCGGTGCACACCGCTTGTCGGTGTCTTCGGCCCAGTTCGCCTGCTCGTCCATCCAGCGGTCCTTGGCCGGACCATCGGGGCCATTCATGAGGCGCGCAACCTCGGCCTCCATCTGCTTCCGCTGGTAGGCCAGCTCGCTGGCGTCGCACGCTTCGAGCTGGTCGTCCATGCCACGCGCGTCCTGCACGCACTGGCTGTATGCAGGCCGCAGCGCTGCCTGGGTGTCAGAGGTATCGGGCGGGCCGCTCTGCGCCAGCAGGGCATCGACGCGGTTGGCCACGCGGAACAATCGGCACTCCTGTGCCTTCTGCAGGTCATCCACGCCGGCATTGGCCGCAGCGACGCAATGGCGGTCGGTATCGCTGCGCCAGGTCGCCTCGGTGGCCAGGAATGCAGTCTTCGCCGCGGCATCGAGCCCGCCCACTACCTTGCGGGTCGCCTCGTCCAGACGCGCCTGCTGGTAAGCAAGTTCATCCTTGCCACAGGCCTGCAGCTTGGCCGCGTCTTCCACGCCATCCACGCACCAGCCATAGGCCGGACGCAGGCGCCCATCCGTGTACGACGCGTCGGAGCCGCTGGAGGCATCGGCCACCGTCGGTCCGGCGCCGGTGACAGGTGCCGCGGAAACGGCCTGCGCGGGCGCGATGGCGGCCGCTTCGGTCGATGCTGTGGAGGAAGGCGCCTGGCACGCGCCCAGCGCCATGCACAGCATCAGCGCCGTCCAGCGTCGACGGTTCAGGGTCATGTGCTCACGGAAGCCTGTTGCCTGCATCACCTGCATCTCCCTGGCGTGGGGCCAGCAGAGGCTGGCCCGGGCGGGGCCGTCCATCGGTCCCCATCACGCTGGCAATCCTACGGCAGCCCGGGTTTCAGGTGCCTGACCGGATTCAGATTGTGTGGGCGCCGTCGCAGTGCCTCAGTGCCCGCCGCGCGCGCCGCCCCCTGCTCGATCAGGGTCTGGCTGGCAATCTGCTCCTTCGGCGCCACGTGCCGGTAATCAAATGCCACACCGAGCTGGCCGGCAGAGGCGAAGAACACCTGCCTGCACACGGGTAGACCTCGGTGCCGATAGTCTGCCTGCGTGCCATGAACGTTGCCCGGAACTTCGTTGACGCATTCCGAAACCCAAGATAATTTCATGAGCAGCAGGTGGGCAGAAGGAGGCGGACAATGAAGTCATCAAAACCTCTCGCCTTCACGCTCGCGGGGCTTTCGATTGTTGCCTTGGCGGCGTTGGGCGTAAGCAGGGAAATGCAGGGCAAAGCGGTCTCGCCAGCAACGGGACGTGCCCCGGAAGCATCCGCATTGGGCTTGAAGCAGGACAAAGACACATCTGCTGCTGGTGCTCCAATGCAACCGCGCCTGCCGGCAAAAGCATCGCCCTCATCCCCTCGACCAGGAGATCCTCTCTCCGGCGCCAAGACAGAGGCTGACGTGGCCTGGCTTCAGCGCAATGGGTATCCATCCGCTGAAGCCGTACAGGACGCGCTGCTTCGCCGAGGCACAAGAGGCCCGTTCAACCAGAAGGAACTGCAGGATCCCGCAGCGATTCTCGACGCAGAACAACTCGCGCTGCTCGATCCCTCCCGACGCTCAGAAGCACTGGACTTTCTGGCTGCCTCTGCGCAGTCCGGATCGATCTATGCGCTGGAGACCCTCGCGCGAATCTACGATGAAGGCGCCAATGGCATCTCCGATCCTGTACGCGGATCGGCGTATCGCAAAGCGGCCGAAATTCGCGGCAGCTGGCCTGCCGGACTGGTCAACGGCCGGTCCCAGCTGACTCCGCAGCAGGACATGTACGCGACGCTGATGGCGCATCAGGTCATTTCGAACATTGATCGGAACAGGCTGGCTAGCGGCCTTCCTGCGCTTGGAGTTGACACGCGCCCGGGGCTGGATGAGCTGATCACTGAAATTGGGAAGGGCGGCTCCGCCAGCACCCTCTGATTGGCATCACTGTTTCTCCGGGGGGTAAAGACCGGAGCAACATGCACCTCGGCCGGCGGTGGCCTGGAACACTACGTCGAGACATCCGTGCCTGTTCTTGAATGCCCTGGCATGGGCTGAGCCATAGGCAGGAACGGTGCAACTTCGGTCGCACCGTTCTTCAAGTGGCTATGTCCGAGCAAGGAAAGCTCAGCAACATTTTGCGTTGCGCGCCCTGCCCGCTCAGTGCCCGCCGCGCGCGCCGCCCACCTGCTCGATCAGGGTCTGGCTGGCGGCATTGAGGCCCACCACTGTCACCTGCGCACCATGCGCGGCCAGCTTTTCCTGCGCGCGCTCCAGCGCCGCCACTGCGGTCAGGTCCCACAGATGGGCATCGCGCAGGTCGATCTGCACCTTCGGCGCCACGTGCTGGTAATCAAACGCCGCGCCCAGCTGCCCGGCCGAGGCGAAGAACACCTGGCCACGCACGCGGTAGACCTGGGTATCGGCGGCATCTTCGCGCTGCACATCCAGCATGCGGCCGACCTTGCGCGCGAAGAACAGCGCAGACAGCAGCACGCCGCTGAGCACGCCCTTGGCCAGGTCGTGGGTGGCCACGGTGACCACGACGGTCAGCAGCATCACGGCAGACGAGCTTCGCGGATGGGTGCGCAGGTCACGCAGCGAGCGCCAGCTGAAAGTGCCGATGCTGACCATGATCATCACTGCCACCAGCGCTGCCATCGGGATCTGCCGCACCAGGTCGCTGCCGTACACCACCAGCACCAGCAGCAGCGCGCCGGCCACCAGGCAGGACAGGCGGCCGCGGCCACCGGATGTCACGTTGATGACCGACTGGCCGATCATCGCGCAGCCGGCCATGCCGCCGAGGAAGCCGGTGACCGTGTTGGCCACGCCCTGGCCGACGCACTCGCGGTTGCGCTCGCTGGGGGTCTCGGTGATGTCCTCGACGATCTGCAGGGTCATCATCGATTCGAGCAGGCCGACCACCGCCAGCGTGGCCGACACCGGCAGCAGGATGCGCAGCGTTTCCCAGGTGAGGGGCACATCGGGAATGAGGAAGTGCGGCAGGCTGTCGGGCAGCTGGCCCATGTCACCGACGCTGCGCACGTCCACGCCGAAGCCGATGACCACGGCGGTGAGCACGACAATGGCGACCAGCGGCGATGGCACCGCGCGGGTGATGCGCGGCAGCAGGTAGATGATGGCCAGCGCGGCGGCACACAGCACGTAGACGGTGGGTCCGCGGCCGATCAGTTCCGGCATCTGCGCCAGGAAGATGAGGATGGCCAGCGCGTTGACGAAGCCGGTGATGACCGAGCGCGAGACGAAGCGCATCAGCGAGCCGAGCTTGAACACGCCGGCCAGCACCTGCAGCAGGCCGGCCAGGATGCTGGCGGCGAACAGGTACTGCAGGCCGTGGTCCTTGACCAGGTCGACCATCACCAGCGCCATCGCGCCGGTGGCGGCAGAGATCATGCCGGGGCGGCCGCCAGCGATGGCGGTGACCACGGCGATCGAGAACGCGGCGTACAGGCCGACCTTGGGGTCGACGCCGGCGATCAGCGAGAAGGCGATGGCCTCGGGAATCAGGGCCAGGGCGACGACCATGCCGGACAGCAGATCACCACGGATGTTGCCGAGCCATTGCTGGCGCAGGGGGTAGGACGTTTGCATGGGAAAACTCCGCGCGCACGGGCATGGGGCCACGTGGCGCTGCAGTGGAAAGACACGGGTTCCTGAGCCGGGCGGGCCGGCTGCCGAAGGGCGGCAAGGGTCAGGGTGGCGTGATCACTGCAGTCGGGAGCCGGTACGTGGGAGGCGCGCAGTCTACGGGAAGCGACCCGGCAGGGGTAGCGCGGGCGGGGGTTGAACGCTGGGTGACATGGCGCGGCCCTACAATCGGGCCATGGCCCTGCCCTCTCCCCGCTTCTTCGACCCCGCCACCGAACAGGGCGTGCTGCGCCTGTCCATCGCCTTCTCACTGGCCGTTGCGCTGGCCGGCGTAGTGTTCGGCCTGCTGGCCAATTCCTCGCTGATCATCTTCGACGGCATCTACGGCCTGATCGACGTGGTGATGACCTGGCTGTCGCTGCTGGTGGCACGCCTGATCGCGCTGTCCACGCAGACCGATGCGCTGCAGTCGCGGCTCAACCAGCGTTTCACCATGGGCTTCTGGCACCTGGAACCGATCGTGCTGGGGGTGAGCGGCCTGCTGATGATCGGCGCGGCGCTGTACGCGCTGGTCAATGCGGTGGATGCGCTGATGTCGGGCGGGCGCCACATCGCGCTGGGCCCGGCCATCGTGTTCGGCGTGGTCTCGCTGCTGGCGGAAAGCGCGTTCGGTGCGTTCGTGTGGCGCGCCAACCGCCGCATCGGTTCGGATTTCATCGCCCTGGACGCGAAGAACTGGGTGATCGCCGCCAGCATGTCGGCCTGCTACGTGGTCGCGTTCGTGGGCGGCGTGCTGGTGCAGGGCACGTCGCTGGCCTGGGTCGGGCCCTATATCGATCCGGCCATCCTGGCGGTGGTCTGCCTGTTCGTGATGGTGGCGCCGCTGGGCACGGTGCGTCGCGCGCTGGCCGGGATCCTGCTGGTGACCCCCCCGGAGCTGCAGGCGCACGTGGATGCCGTGGCGCGCGACATCGTGGCCCGGCATGGCTTTGTCGAGCACCGCAGCTACGTGGCCCAGGTCGGCCGTGGCGAGCAGATCGAGCTGTTCTTCGTGGTCCGCGAGGACGACCCGCCGCGGCCGCTGGTGGAGTGGGACCAGCTGCGCGACGAGATCGGCGATGCGCTGGGCGAGGCCTCGCCGGACCGCTGGCTGACGATCATGTTCACCACCGACCGCGAGTGGACCATCTAAGTCGATAGGACGATGAATCAAATATTCAGGACGAACTATCACCCATCGTCCTGCAGGACCGGGCAAAGTAGACCCATCGAAACACCCACCCACTGACCAGGAGCATCCCATGTCCATCGAAAAGGTTCTGTACACCGCCCAGGCCACCTCCACCGGCGGCCGTGAAGGCCGTTCGGTCTCCTCCGACAACGTGCTGGACATCCAGCTGTCGACCCCGCGCGAGCTGGGCGGCGCCGGCGGCCCGGGCACCAACCCGGAACAGCTGTTCGCTGCCGGCTACTCGGCCTGCTTCCTCGGCGCGCTGAAGTTCGTCGCCGGCCAGGCCAAGGTCGCGCTGCCGGCCGAGACCACCGTCACCGGCAAGGTCGGCATCGGCCAGATCCCGACCGGTTTCGGCATCGAAGCCGAGCTGACCATCAACGCCCCGGGCGTGCCGCGCGAGCAGCTGGAAGAGCTGGTGCAGAAGGCCCACATCGTCTGCCCGTACTCCAATGCCACCCGCGGCAACATCGACGTGACGCTGATCGTTGCCTGATGTGGTCGGGGTCGGATCCCTTTGCCAACGGCAAAGGGCTCTGACCCCATCGCGACCCATCGCGGCATCTTTGGGGTCAGAGCCCTTTCGCTACGCGAAAGGGATCCGACCCCAAAAAAATGGGCGGATGCCGGTCGAAACCGGGCATCCGCCCATCCCACCTTCGTTGTCCCGCACGGGGGCATGAGGTTGCCGGCCAGCGGCCGGCACTACCAGGTCACTTCTCGCTCGTGATGAGCTGCACGACGCTGGAGAAATCCAGCTTGCCGCGGCCGGCCTGGTGGTTCATCGAGTACAGGTTGCGGGCCACTTCACCCAGCGGGATCGAGGCGCCGACGTTCATCGCCGCTTCCACCGCCAGGCCCATGTCCTTCAGCATCAGGTCGCTGCCGAAACCGCCGCTGTAGCCGCGCGAGGCCGGGGCGTTTTCCAGCACGCCCGGCCACGGGTTGCACACTTCGGTGGCCCAGCTGCGGCCGGTGCTGACCGCCATCATCTGCGACAGCACCTTCGGGTCCAGACCGTGCGCCACGCCCAGGGCGATGGCTTCGCCGGTGACGGCCATGATCACGCCCAGCGCCATGTTGTTGCACAGCTTGGCGACCTGGCCGGCGCCGCTGGCACCGACATGGAAGATGTTCTTGCCCATCGCCTGCAGCACCGGGCGCGCACGTTCCAGCGCGTCCTCTTCGCCGCCGACGATGAAGGTGAGCGTGCCCGCCTGTGCGCCGGCGGTACCGCCGGACACCGGTGCGTCGAGCATCTGCAGGCCACGCGCGGCGGCGGCTTCAGAGACCTTGCGGGCGCTGGCCGGGGCGATCGTGCTGCAGTCGATGACCAGCGCACCGGCCGGGATGTCGGCGAGGATGCCGTCATCGCCGAGGTACACGCCTTCGACGTGGCGGCTGGCCGGCAGCATCGAGATCACCACTTCGGCGTCGGCCAGGGTGTCGCGCGCCGACGGCGCGGCGCTGGCACCGGCGTCGACGGCGGCCTGGACCGCGGCCGGCACCAGGTCGAACACACGCACGGTGTGGCCGTTCTTGACGAGGTTGGCGGCCATCGGGCCACCCATGTTGCCCAACCCGATGAATGCAATGCAGCTCATGCAAGGCTCCTTTCAGCAAGCGGAGTGCCCAGGTCGGCCAGCGGGTGCGCGGCCTCGGCCCAGGGGGAAACAAAGAAGGTGTCCGCCCACGCGGCGGTGGCCTCGGCCAGGGTGGCCGGGCTCCACTGCGGGTTGCGGTCCTTGTCGATCAGCAGCGCGCGGATGCCTTCGGCGAAATCGCCACGGGCGGCGCAGTGCAGCGCAGTGACGTACTCCAAGCGATAGACGCTGGCCAGGTCCTGGCCGGCGCTGCGGCGCTGCAGTTCGAAGGCCAGCCGCGCCGAACCGGGCGCACCGGCAGCGAGGGTCTTCTGTGCGGCCTGCAGCCAGGCATCGTCGGTCTGCAGGTCGCAGATGCGCGCGATGATCGCGGGCAGATCTTCGCCTGCGCACAGCGCGTCGACCTGTGCGGCGTTGGCCAGCAGCGGGCCGGTGGCCGCGTCGCTGGCATGCGACTGCAGCAGATGATCCAGGCGTTCGTGGTTGTGCGCGGCATCGCCCGACCAAGCCACCTGCAGCAGTGCATCGAACACCGCGCTGCGGCGTTCTTCCGCGACGTGCACGTCGGCCAGGCCGGCGTAGATGGCATCGCCCGGGTTCAGCAGCGCACCGGTCAGGGCCAGGAACAGGCCGCCCTTGCCCGGCACGCGCGGCAGCAGCCAGCTGCCACCCACATCGGGGAACAGGCCGACGGTGATTTCCGGGAAGGCCAGCTTGGAGCGCTCGCTGACCACGCGGTGGCTGGCGCCGGACATCAGGCCGATGCCACCGCCCATCACGATGCCGTGGCCCCAGCACAGGATCGGCTTGGCGTAGGTATGGATGAGGTAATCGACGCGGTACTCGACGTCGAAGAACTCGGCGGCGTAGTCGTTTTCGCGGATGTCGTCGTGGCCGGCGTCGCGGAAGGCGACCATCGCCTTGTACAGGCTGTGCAGGTCGCCACCGGCGCAGAACGCCTTTTCGCCGGCACCCTGCAGCACCACCATCGCGATGCCGTCATCGTCGGCCCAGGCGTTCAACTGCTTCAGCAGGAGATGCGCCATCGGCAGCGAGAAGCCATTGAGCGTGCGCGGCGCGTTGAGCGTGGCGAAGCCGATGCGCGTGCCGTTGCCGGCCACGCGCTCTTCGAACAGCACCGGTGCGTCGTCGGCAACGGTGTCGGTGGTCATGCGTTCTTCCACTGCGCGGCGCGCTTTTCCAGGAAGGCGCTCACGCCCTCGACCTGGTCGGCGGTGTCGAACAGATCGACGAAGGCTTCGCGCTCGGCCACCAGCGCCGAGGCATGGGTGCCGGTGCGGGTGGACTGCACCAGGGTCTTGCAGGCGGCGATGCTGGTCGGGCTCTGCTTGCCGGCCTTCTTCGCCCACTCCAGCGCCAGCGCCTTGGCTTCGCCCTTGCCGACCTTCTCTTCGGCCAGGCCAATGCGCACGGCGGTTTCAGCGTTGATGCGCTCGCCCAGCAGGATCATGCGCTTGGCCCAGCCCTCGCCGACCAGACGCGGCAGGTTCTGGGTGCCACCGGCGCACGGCAGCAGGCCGACGGTGGCCTCCGGCAGCGCCACCTGGGCGTGGTCTTCGATGATGCGCAGGTCGCAGGCCAGCGCGCATTCCAGGCCACCGCCCATGGCGTAGCCGTTGATGGCAGCGATGGACACGCCACGGAAGGCGGACAGCGCTTCGAAGGCTTCACCGAAACGGCGTGCGGCTTCGCGTGCGGCGGCCTTGTCGCCCGAGGCGAACTGGTTGAGATCGGCGCCAGCAGAGAAGAACTTCTCGCCGTCACCGGTGATCACCAGCGCGTAGATCTCGCGGTCTGCGTTGAGCGCGCCCACCAGGTCGCGCAGCGCGGACAGGCTGTGCACGGTCCAGGTGTGCGCCGGCGGGTTGTGCAGGGTGACCACGGCGGTGTGGCCATCGGCCTCGACCTTCAGGCCCACGTGCTCCTGGGTACGCCAATCCTTCATCGCAGTTCCTCTTCGGTGTTGAGCAGGTGGCGGGCAACGATCACCCGCATGATCTCGTTGGTGCCTTCCAGGATCTGGTGCACGCGGCTGTCGCGCAGCAGGCGCTCGATCGGGTATTCGCGGATGTAGCCGTAGCCACCGTGGATCTGCAGCGCTTCGTTGCAGATCTTGAAGCCGGCATCGGTGGCGAAACGCTTGGCCATCGCGCACCACACGTTGGCATCGCTGGCACCGGCGTCGAGCTTGCGCGCGGCCGAATGCACCATCTGCCGCGCGGCGACCAGTTCGATGGCCATGTCGGCCAGCTTGAACTGCAGCGCCTGGAAATCGGCCAGCGCCTTGCCGAACTGGCGGCGCTCGCCCATGTAGCGGCGTGCGGCATCCAGCGCGCCCTGGGCGGCACCCAGCGAGCAGGCGGCGATGTTGATGCGGCCGCCGTCCAGCCCCTTCATCGCCAGCTTGAAGCCGCCGCCCTCCTCTCCCAGAAGGTGGCTGACCGGCACGCGGACGTTTTCGAAGGTGATGCCACGGGTGGGCTGGCTGTTCCAGCCCATCTTCTCTTCCTTGCGGCCATAGCTGATGCCCGGCAGGTCAGCCGGCACCGCGATGGCACTGACACCGCCCGCACCGGCACCGCCGGTACGCGCCATCACCACCAGCAGCTCGGTGGCACCGGCGCCGGAAATGAAGGCCTTGGAGCCGTTCAGCACATAGAAGTCACCGTCGCGCACGGCGGTGGTCTTCAGCGAGGCCGCATCGGAACCGGCGCCCGGCTCGGTCAGGCAGTACGAGGCCAGCTTGCTGCCCGAGGACAGATCGGTGCCCCACGCATCGCGCAGCTCG
The DNA here is from genome assembly GCF_056759115.1 of Stenotrophomonas sp. STEN087. Classification (NCBI taxonomy): domain Bacteria; kingdom Pseudomonadati; phylum Pseudomonadota; class Gammaproteobacteria; order Lysobacterales; family Lysobacteraceae; genus Stenotrophomonas; species Stenotrophomonas sp. STEN087. Next base: position 18,646 of record NZ_JBRRCR010000073.1, read on the forward strand.
GCCTGGCCCCACTTGGAGACCATCCACGAAGCCATGTTGTGGATGCTGACGTACGCCGCGGTCGACGGATCGACGTTGGCGAGCTCCTCGATGACGACGGCGGCGTCCAGGCGGCTGAGGCCGCTGCCGCCGACTTCCGGGTCCATGTACAGACCACAGAAGCCCAGTTCACCGGCCTTGGCGATCGCCTCGCGCGGAAAGATGCCCTCCGCATCCCATCGCGCGGCGTGCGGCGCCAGTTCGGCCTGTGCGAAGTCACGCGCGGCTTCACGATACGCCTGCTGCGCTTCTTCCTGGTCCGTCGTCATCGAGTGGCTCATGGCTGCTCCTGCCCTTACTTCAGGCTGATGGTGGTGTTGACGCCGTGGCTCAGCGTCTCGTCATCGAACCAACGTGCGGTGACGGTCTTGGTCTGGGTGTAGAACAGCACGACCTGCTTGCCGTACGGGCCCAGGTCGCCCAGCTTGGAGGCGCGCGAACCGGTGAACGAGAACAGCGGCACCGGCACCGGGATCGGCACGTTGATGCCGACCTGGCCGACGTCGATGTCTTCCTGGAATTTGCGTGCGGCGGCGCCGGACTGGGTGAACAGCGCGGTGCCGTTGCCGTTCGGGTTGCTGTTGACCATGGCAATGGCCTCGTCCAGCGTTTCCGCTTCGAGGATGACCAGCACCGGGCCGAACACTTCTTCCTGGTAGATGCGCATGTCGGTGGTGACACCGGCAAAGATGGTCGGGCCGACGAAGTTGCCCTTCTCGAAGCCATCGACCTGCGGGTTGCGGCCGTCGAGCACCAGCTTGGCGCCCTGCTCCACGCCCGAGGCGATCAGGCCTTCGACGCGCTCGCGGGCGCTGCAGGAAATGACCGGGCCGACGTCGGTGCCGGAGACGGTGCCGCCGCTGACCTTGAGGGTCTTGGCCTTGGCCACCAGGTCCTGCACCCAGTTGCGCGCTTCACCGACCAGCACCAGGGTGGAGGCAGCCATGCAGCGCTGGCCGGCCGCACCGAAGGCGGCGCCGACCATCGCGTTGAGGGTCTGTTCCTTGTTCGCGTCCGGCAGCACCACGGCGTGGTTCTTGGCGCCCATCATGCACTGCACGCGCTTGCCGGCCAGCGAGGCGCGGTTGTAGACGTGGGTGCCGACGCGGGTGGAACCGACGAACGACACGGCCTTGATGTCCGGGTGGTCGCAGATCGCGTTGACCACTTCCTCGCCACCGTGGACGACGTTCAGCACGCCCTTCGGAATGCCGGCTTCCAGCGCCAGTTCGACCAGGCGCATGGTCACCATCGGGTCCTGCTCGGACGGCTTGAGGATGAAGGTGTTGCCCGTGGCGATCGCCATCGGGAACATCCACAGCGGGATCATCGCCGGGAAGTTGAACGGGGTGATGCCGGCGCACACGCCCAGCGGCTGCATGATGCTGTAGGTGTCCACGCCGTTGGCCACGTTGTTGGCCAGCTCGCCCAGCTGCAGGTTGCCGATGGCGGCAGCGTGCTCGACCACTTCCAGGCCGCGGAACACATCGCCTTCGGCGTCGGGCAGGGTCTTGCCCTGTTCGGCGGTGAGGATGTGGGCCAGCTCGCTCATGTTCTCGCGGATCAGCTGCTGGTACTTCAGGAAGATGCGCGCGCGGGTGCCGATCGGGGTCTTGCGCCAGGTCTTGAAGGCTTCCTTGGCGGCGGCGACGGCGGCATCCACTTCACCGGTGGTGGCGAACGGCACCTGGGCCAGCACGTCCTGGGTGGCCGGATTGATCACGTCCCGCCAGTGGGAGGTGGCCGATTCAATGAACTGGCCATCGATCAGCATGCGGATACGGGGCGCTGCAACAGTCATGACGACAATCCCACTGGCTCGAAAGATGCTTGGCATTATTCACAGCACCCACCTCGATTTCCGGCCTGAATCCGCTTAATCTGGCCAACACGCCAGACGATTCATGTTAATTCTGTGAATTTCCAGCCTTCACAACGCCAGCTGGGCCTGCGCCTGCTGCGCCTGCGCGAGCAGCGTGGCTACAGCCAGGTGGACCTGGCCCGTGCCCTCGGCCTGTCGGCCAGCTACCTGAACCAGATCGAGCGCAACAAGCGCCCGCTGACGCCGGCCGTGCAGAAGAAGCTGGGCGAGGTGTTGGGCGATGTTTCCGCCTTGTTCGACGACGATGAGCCCGCCGCGCTGCAGGAGGCGCTGGGCGAGACCCTGCGCGACCTGGGCCTGGCGGAGGTGAGTGCCACCGAGCTGCGATCGCTGGCCGGCAACCTGCCGCAGGTCAGCCGCGCCCTGCTGGACCTGCACCGTCGCCACCTGGCCCTGCGCGAGCATGCCGCCGCGCTGGAATTCCAGCTGGGCGAGCCCGCGGCCGGCAGCACCCTGCCCGCCGGCGACCAGGTGCGCGAGTTCTTCAACCGCATGCACAACCACATCCCCGAGCTGGACGAGCTGGCCGAGCGCCTGTTCGCTGAGTGGGGGCTGTCACCGGGCCATGTGGCGCCGCGCCTGCGACAGCTGCTGGCCGACCGCCACGGCGTGCTGGTGGAAGTGGCCGCGCTGCAGGCCGGGCGCGAGAAGCGCCAGTTCGATGCCGGGGCGCGGCGGCTGTGGCTGCCCGATTACCTGGAACCGGGCCAGCAGGCGTTCCAGATGGCGGCCGAGCTGGCCCTGCACGGCTACCTGCCGCAGATCGATGCGGTAATCGCCCGCGCGGGCTTCCACGACGATGCGCGCATCGCGCAGGCGCGCATTGGTCTGTCGAACTACTTCGCCGGTGCGCTGGTGATGCCGTACATGCGTTTCCTGCGTGCGGCCGAGGCCAGCAGCTACGACATCGAGCTGCTGGCGCATCAGTTCGGCGTGGGCTTCGAGGCGGTGTGCCATCGGCTGAGCACGCTGGCGCGGCGCAGTGCGCCGGGGCTGCCGTTCTTCTTCATCCGCGTGGACCGTGCGGGCAATGTGTCCAAGCGCCACTCGGCGACCGATTTCCATTTCTCGCAGGTGGGTGGGTCGTGCCCGCTGTGGATCGTCTACGAGGCGTTCAACCAGCCGGGGCGGATCCTGACGCAGACCGCGCGCATGCCGGATGGGCGGCGCCACTTCTGGCTGGCGCGGCAGGTGAGCAGCGGACCGGTGGGGCATGGGCAGCCGCGGAAGACGTTTGCGGTGGCGCTGGGCTGCGACCTGCAGCATGCGGAACGGTTGGTGTATTCGCTGGGGCTGGATGTGCAGAGCCCGGGGAATTCGGTGTCGATTGGCCCGGGGTGCCGGGTGTGCCCGCGGGAGGACTGCATGCAGCGCGCGTTTGCGCAGTTGCCGGGGAGGTAGGGGGGGGGGGGGGGGGGGGGGGCGGCGCCCACGGGGGCCCCCCCGCGCCCTCAGGCAAACAGCGGTGGGGGCGCGGGGGGGGGGGGCGGGGGGGGGGGCGGGGGGGGGGGG
>NZ_JBRRCR010000074.1:0-21509 GCF_056759115.1 Stenotrophomonas sp. STEN087
GGCGTCCGCTGGCGGTGGGGCGCGTCGGGGGCGCCGCCGCCGGGCCACCCCCCCTCGGCCGCCGGCCGCGGCGGCCCGCCCGTCTCCCGTGCCCCCCCGCCCCCCCAACCCCGCCCCACTACCCGCGACTTACAGCCGGTAGGCGATGTGCTTCATCACCTTCGACGCCAGCGCCATCGCGCCCGGGATCGGGAACGGCAGGCGGCGGGCGCCGGCCTGTTCGGCGTGCTCCGCGTGGCGGGCCTCGTCTTCCTTCATCACCCGGATGACCGCGCGGCTGCGCAGGTCGCCCGCGGGCAGGTCGACCAGGTGCTCGTCCAGGTGCGCTTCCACCTGGCGTTCGGTTTCGACCACGAAGCCCAGGTTCCAGCCGTCGCCGCGCAGCCCGGCCAGTGTGCCGATGGTGTAGCTGCCGGCATACCAGAGCGGGTTGAACAGGCTGGGGCGGCTGTCCAGCTCGCCCAGCCGGGTGGCGCACCAGGCCAGGTGGTCGGTCTCTTCCTGGGCCGCTTCCAGCAGGTGCTCGCGGGTGGACGGGTCGCGGGCGACCGCGGCCTGGCCGAAGTACAGGCCCTGCGCGCAGACCTCGCCGACGTGGTTGATCCGCATCAGGCCCGCCGCGTGGCGGCGCTGCGCCGTGTCCATGCCCGGCTCATCGGTATCGGCGGCCGGGTAGGGGCGCGATGCCGGCGGGTTGCCGAACACCGTGTCCAGGGCGCGCTGCGCCTCGGTCAGCAGGTGGTCCAGCGGGGTGGTCTGGCGGAGCACGGTCATGGCGGCATGGGTGGGGCGGGGGACCCCCGATTCTCGCCCGGCCCCGGCCCCCTGCCAACCCGGCACAGGGTCTGGCTTGCACCGGGCCGCCAGGGTGAGTACAATCCCGCCTCTTACGCTTCACCTTTTCACAACGCGTGGCAGAGTTCCGGCGAGCCTTTCGCCGCAATGAGCCCGACCTAACCTAGAGTTCTTCATGAGCACTTTCACTGCCAAGAACGAGACCGTCCAGCGCGACTGGTACCTCGTCGACGCCGAGGGCAAGACCCTGGGCCGTCTCGCCACCGAGCTGGCCCGCCGTCTGCGCGGCAAGCACAAGCCGGTCTACACCCCCCACGTTGATACCGGCGACTACCTGGTCGTCATCAATGCAGAAAAGATTGCCGTCACCGGCAAGAAGCTGCAGGACAAGATGTATCACCGTTTCACCGGTTACATCGGCAACCTGAAGACCGAATCCCTGGCACAGGCGCTGGAGCGCCACCCGGAGCGCGTGATCGAGATCGCCGTGAAGGGCATGCTGCCGAAGGGCCCGCTGGGTCGCCAGATGTACCGCAAGCTCAAGGTCTACGCCGGCACTGAGCATCCGCACGCCGCACAGCAGCCGCAGGTTCTGGATATCTAATCATGGCTATCACTCAAAACTACGGCACTGGCCGCCGCAAGTCCTCCACCGCTCGCGTTTTCCTGCGCAAGGGTTCGGGCAACATCACCGTCAATGGCCGTCCGCTGGACGAGTTCTTCGGTCGTGAGACCGCGCGCATGATCGTGCGCCAGCCGCTCGAGCTGACCAAGAACACCGAAAGCTTCGACATCCTGGTCACCGCCGCTGGCGGCGGCACCACCGGCCAGGCCGGTGCGATCCGTCTGGGCATCGCCCGTGCTCTGGTCGAGTATGACGAGACCCTGAAGTCCGAGCTGCGCAAGGCTGGCTTCATGACCCGTGACGCCCGTGAAGTCGAGCGTAAGAAGGTCGGTCTGCACAAGGCCCGCCGCGCCACCCAGTTCTCCAAGCGCTGATCCATCGCGCCTGGTTGGGCTCCCTCGGGGGCCCGCTGGCTGGAAAAGCAAAAGCCCGGCTTCGGCCGGGCTTTTGTCGTTTTGGGATCGGGTATTTCGTGGTTGCCGGCCAGCGGCCGGCACTACCCGTGGATCCGGATGTCGGGCGGGTGGGGTCAGAACCTTTTCCTGCGGAAAAGGATCCGACCCCGGACGCTGATCCATCGCGCCGGGTTGGGCTTCTTCGGGAGCCCGCTGGTTGGAAAAGCAAAAGCCCGGCTTCGGGCGGGCTTTTGTCGTTTTGCGAACATGCACTTCCACATTGCCGGCCAGCGGCCGGCACTACCCGTCTTTTTGCATGTCCGACCCCGGGGTTCTCTCTGGAGGGGAGCCCCCTTGATGTTCAAGGGGGCGCGCCGACAGGCGCGGGGATAAGGTGGAATGCGCGACCAAATAAAAAAGCAAAAAGCCAGATCTTTCGATCTGGCTTTTTGCTTTTTTATTTGGCTGCCCCTGATGGATTCGAACCACCGATGCCTGAGTCAGAGTCAGGTGCCTTACCGCTTGGCTAAGGGGCAATGTAACGTGAAACTATTTTCTCACTTTTCACACTGAAAAACAACTTGATTTTCAGTGTGGTGGCTATGGGTGGACTCGAACCACCGACCCCAGCATTATGAGTGCTGTGCTCTAACCGGCTGAGCTACATAGCCTTGGTGAGCCCGCTATTCTGCTCATGTGTATCGGGCCTGTCAACACTTTTGTGCCGAGCTTGTGGGCCGACAGACGGCATGGGATAGTCCCGACCAGTAGATTTTCTTAGGAGTCCGCATCGTGATCGATCCGGACGGCTATCGACCGAACGTCGGCATCGTGCTGATGCGGCAGGACGGGCAGGTGTTCTGGGCACGACGCGTGCGCCGGGATGGCTGGCAGTTCCCGCAGGGTGGCATGAACACCGACGAGACCCCGGTCGAGGCCATGTATCGTGAATTGCAGGAAGAGACCGGCCTGCTGCCCGGGCACGTAGAAGTGCTGGGGGCGACACCGGGTTGGCTGCGCTACAAGCTGCCGGCCCGGGCCATCCGCCGTAACGAGCGGCAGGTCTGCATCGGCCAGAAGCAGGTCTGGTTCCTGCTGCGCCTCATCGGCGATGAATCGCATGTGCGGCTGGACCATACCGACTCGCCCGAGTTCGACAACTGGCGCTGGGTCGACTTCTGGTACCCGGTCGAGCACGTGGTGATGTTCAAGCGTGGGGTCTATGCGCGTGCCTTGCGCCACCTGGCGCCGTTGGCGCGCGGCGTGGCCGGGCAGGGCGTGACCGCCATGCCCAAGACCGCGGCCGAGGCCTGGATGCCGGGCAATACCGCAGGCCACGACCGCCCGCGCAAGCGCCCGCGCAGCAAGGGCTACTGGCCACGCAAGGTGCAGGGCGACGGGCCTTCCGGCTGAGTGGATGAACGGTAGCGAGAATGGTTCAGGTCTCTGATTGACAACCATTCTCGTTTCCATTGGAATGGGCATCAGGCCGCTTCTGGCCTGTCAGCCCGGTTCCCGCCTGTGTACGTCTGCATCTGCAACGGAGTCACCGACCACCAGATCCGCGAGGCCGCCAGCCATGGCGTCACCACGGTGGGCGAGCTGACCATGCGTACCGGTTGCGGCGCGACCTGCGGTTCCTGCCTGGACATGGCCGGCGATCTGCTGGCCAAGGCACTGGCCACTCACGACCTGCCGCTGCCCGTTCTCGGCCTGCAGGCTGCCTGAGCCGTGCCCCGCGGCGCCATGACGCCGCGGCTCTGACGTTCCGCCGCTGGCCGCACAGGCCAATGCGCACGATTCGCGTTCCTTCACGCGCGCCCTCAAAGCGATACAGTGCCTGCGTTTTCAGCGTGCAGGAGCATTCCCATGAAGGGCGACACCAAGGTCATCGAATTCCTCAACAAGGTCCTCTTCAACGAGCTGACCGCGATCAACCAGTACTTCCTGCACGCCAAGATGTTCAAGAACTGGGGCATCAAGGAACTGGCCGAGTACGAGTACAAGGAATCGATCCATGCGATGAAGCGCGCCGACGCGCTGTCCGATCGCATCCTGTTCCTCGAAGGCCTGCCGAACTTCCAGGCACTGGGCAAGCTGCGCATCGGCGAGAACCCGCCGGAGATGCTGCAGTGTGACCTCTCGCTGGAGCAGGACGCCGTGGCGGTGCTGCGCAACGCCGTGGCGCATGCCGATTCGGTGGGCGACTACGTGAGCCGTTCGTTGTTCACCAGCATCCTCGATGCCGAGGAAGAGCACATCGACTGGCTGGAAACCCAGCTGGACCTGGTCGAGCGCATCGGCGAGCCGAAGTACCTGCTGAGCAAGCTGGAAGACTGATCCAGCGGCGCTGCGCGATGCGCGTTGGCATGTAGAGTCGAGCCATGCTCGACTGCCATTCGCACAGCAGTCGAGCATGGCTCGACTCTACAAGGCAGTCCTACCGCTCCTGGGCCAGGTAGCCGGTCAACGCCACGCGTGCGCGGGCGAACTCGGCCACCAGCAGCGCCACCGCCACCGCGGGGCGCTGCAGGCTGCCCGCGCGGGCTTCGTGCTCGATGCGCCGGGCCACCGCCGACAGTGACAGTGCGCCGACATTGGCGCTGGATGATTTGAGGGTGTGCGACAGCGCCTGCAGGCGCTCGATGTCGTTGGCCTGTGCTGCCTGCTGCAGGGCCTGCACGAGTGCCGGAGCATCCTCGAGGAACACGGCGACGATCTGCAGTGCGGCCGGGCCGATCACATCCTGCAGTTCTTCAAGCACGCTGCGGTCCAGCACCGGCTGCGGCGGGGTGTCCGCGTCGGGCGCGGGAGGAAGCGTCGAGCCTGCTTCCAGTCGAGCATGGCTCGGCTCTACAGACGCAGGCGCTTCGCCCCAGCGCTGCAGCAGCGCATGCAGGGTTTCGCGGTTGATCGGTTTGGACAGGTAATCATCCATGCCGGCCTGCAGGCAGCGCTCGCGGTCGCCGGCCATGGCATTGGCGGTCATGGCGATGATCGGCAGACGCGCGCGGCCCTGTGCCGCTTCCTCGCTACGCCACTGGCGGGTGGCGGCATAGCCATCCAGTACCGGCATCTGGCAATCCATCAGCACCACATCGATGCCGCCCTCGCGCAGCGCCAGCAGGGCCTGCTCGCCGTCGGCGGCGTTGCGCACGTCGCACTGGAAGACCCGCAGCAGCTGTTCGGCCACCATGCGGTTGACCGCGTTGTCCTCCACCAGCAGCACGCGCAGATCCAGCGGCGGCAGCGTGGCCGGTGCCTGGCCGCGTTCGGCGGTGGCCAGCAGGGCTGCCGGTCGCACGCTGGCGGTGGGCGCGGCCAGCACGGCATGCAGGTGGGCGTCGTTGAAACTGGCCGGCAGCTGCTGCTGGCGGGCCTGTGCGGGGGCGGGCTCGTCCTGCAGCCACAGCACCTGCAGCGTGTCGTCCGCGCCGCGCTCGGCCAGCGTGCGCAGCAGCGTCGCCTCGCCGCCACGGCGCTGGCGGGCATCCACCAGCAGCCACGCCGGGCTCGGCTGGCCCGGGCGTGGGGCAGCGCGCAGGCGCTCCAGCAGGACATCGCGCTCGGCCAGCACCTGCACCGGCAGCCCGTGGTGGGCGGCGATGCGCTCCACGCGCGCCTGCAGCGCCACATCGGCACTGTGCAGCAGCAGCGGCGACGGTGCGCGTGCCAGTGCCGGCAGGTCGCCGGGGATCTTCAGCAGCGGAATCTCGAACCAGAACGTGGCGCCCTGGCCGGGCCTGGACTGCACGCCGATCTGGCCGTGCATCAGGTCGATGATGCGCTTGCAGATGGCCAGGCCCAAGCCGGTGCCGCCGTACAGGCGGGTGGTCGATGCATCGGCCTGGCTGAAGGACTGGAACAGCCGTGACTGCAGGGTGGCGTCGATGCCGATGCCGGTGTCGACCACTTCAAACCGCAGCTGGTGCTGGGCCGGGCCTTCGCCCAGGCGCTGCACGCGCAGCTGCACCTGGCCGCGCGCGGTGAACTTGATCGCATTGGCCAGCAGGTTGGTCAGTACCTGGCGCAGGCGCACCGGGTCGCCACGCACCGGCAGGCGCACGGCCGGGTCCAGCTGCAGGCCGAGCACCAGGCCCTTCGATTCGGCAGCGCGCTGCAGCAGCTGCACCACGCCGTCCAACAGCTCGCGCAGGTTGAAGCTGGTGATCTCCAGTTCCAGGGCCTGCGCTTCCAGGCGCGAGTAATCGAGGATGTCATCGACGATGCGCAGCAGCTGCTGCGAGCTGACCGATGCGGTGGCCAGCATCTGCCGCTGGTCCTCGCCCAGGGGCCCGCGTGCGATCAGCTCGAGCATCGGCAGGATGCCGTTGAGCGGCGTGCGGATCTCGTGGCTCATGGTGGCCAGGAACTCGCCCTTGGCCAGCGCGGCCGCCTCGGCGGCCTGCTTGGCCTGCAGCAGCTGCTGTTCCAGCTGGCCCTGGCGCTCGGTGGTACGGCGCAGCTGGTCGCGCTCGCTGGTCAGCACGGTGCGTTCGCGCTGCAGGGCCGCCAGCGCCTGGCCGCGTTGGCGCAGGCGCAGGCCAAGTGCCAGCGCCACGCTGGCGGCCAGCACCAGAGCTGCCAGCAGCGCGACCGTCAGCGGCACTCAGAGCACCGCGTTGTGGAAGTCGAAGTTCAGGTCGCTGCCCGCCGACTGCACCATGTTGCCCTGGATGTAGTCCACGCCGCCGACCCACATCGCCGCCGCTGCCTGCGGATCCTCGATCTGCTGGCCGATGATCTGCAGGCCTGCGGCATGCGCGCGATCGATCGCCCGCCGTAGTTCCTCGCGGGTGCCCGGATTGGAGTGGCTGCTGGAGAAGCGCGCGGCCATGCGCACGAACGACAGCGGCAGCTGGGTGAGCAGGGCATCGGCTTCGCTGCCCGGCTCGAACTGGCTCAGGCAGAAACGCACGCCGGCACTGGCCATGCGCTGGCAGAACTGCTGCAGCGGCACGGTGTGGATGAGCGCGTCGGGCAGGCGCACGTCGATCACCAGTGCGGTGCCGGGCAGGTCGCGCTGCTGCAGCGATTCCAGCAGCCAGTCGGCGAACGCATCGCGCTGCAGCGTGCGCAGCGACTGCGAGACGAACAGGTTCAGCGGCTGGGTCGCGTGGCGGTACAGGTCGAGCAGGCCCATCGCATGTTCCAGCACCTGCTGGTCCAGATCGGCGATGCGGCCCGCGGCTTCGGCGGCCGGAATGACCTGCCCGGCGGTGAGCACGGTGCCATCGGCCTGGCGCAGGCGCAGCAGCAGCTGGTACTGCGCGGTATCGCCGCCTGCCACGGCCACGATCGGCTGGTAGGCCAGTTCCAGCTGGCCTTCCAGCAGGGCCAGGTGTTCCTGCTCGGTCACCGCCTGGCGATGCACGTGGCCGGCCACGCCGGCGGTCAGCAGGCGGGCCTGCAGGGTGGTGCGTTCGATGGTTTCCAGCGCGCTGTTGGCATCGTCGAAGCCCGGCGACAGCGGCGCATAGCCGACCACGCCGCGCAGGTGCACCGATTCATCGTCGCGGATGACGAAGGCGCGCGCGGACAGCTGCTCGCGCAGTGCGGCGGCGATGCCCTCCAGGCTTTCCTCGTCGGCGCCGCGGGCCAGCAGCAGGAAGCTGTTGTCGTTCAGGCGTGCCAGCAGGTGCGGGTGGCCGGCTTCGGCCAGGCGCTGGCCGGCCTGCACCATCAGCCGCTCGAAGGCGGCATAGCCATAGCGCTCGCGCAGGCCCAGCGCGCTGGAAATCTCCACGAAGAACACGCCGCCGCGGTCGCGCTGCTCCAGCGCCGTGCTGAGCTGCTGCAGCACGTGGTGGCGGGTCGGCAGGCCGGTTTCCGGGTTGCTGGTGGCCGGTGCGCCGCTGGCGCCGGGCAGGGTGGCGGCCTGCGCGCGGGCGCGGCGGATGCGGTTGGCCACGGCCGCGATCAGGTGGCGCGGGCGGATCGGCTTGCTCAGGTAATCATCGGCGCCGCTGTCGAGCACTTCGAACTGGCGCTCCGGGTCCGGGTCGCCGCTGAGGAAGACGATCGGCAGCAGCTGCATGCCCGGCTGCTGGCGGATCATCGCGGTCAGGCGCATGCCATCCAGGCCCGGCAGATGCAGGTCCATCAGGATCAGGTCGGGGCGCAGTTCGCGCATGGCCTGCTGCACGCCATCGGCATCGGACAGCACCTCGGCCTGCATGCCGGCACCGTGCAGCACGCTCTGCGCGAACAGGGCCTGGGCACGGTCGTCTTCGACGATCAGCACGCGGTACGGCGAGTCCGAGGCGGCGGGTGCATCGTTGCCGTTGCCTGCGTCGATCAGCGCGGAGGGCTGCGCGGAAGGCAGCGGCGGCGGCGTGCCCAGGCTGCCGCCCGCATCGGCCGGTGCGGAGGAGACCGCGACAAGCGTGGGCGCAGCGGCGGGCGAGGTGTTTGCCCAGCGCTGCCAATGATCGGCCGGTGGGGTTTCAGCGCGTCCGGGGCGTGCGCCCGCGGGGGATTCATTTGCGGACATCAAAGCTCCTGGTGTTCGCCGCCATTATGCGCCAAGCCCGACATTCAACCGGTGCGCGGCTGGCCTGATGCGGCCGTACCGCCAGCTCGTGCAAGCCATCGCACGCCCTTCCACAACGTGCGCCAGACCATCCACACCAGCAGGGCGCCGGCCAGGCTGCAGGCCAGCACCACGACCAGGGCGATCCAGGGATGGGCCAGTGCCAGCGCCAGGCCGCCGACCACCACGGTGTCCTCGGCGACCGAGGCGACCCAGTTGCTGGCCGGTTCCGGCGAGGTGTTGAGCAGGGCGCGGGTGCCTGCCTTGAGGCCGTGGCTGGCCAGGGCGACGCCGGCGCCGGCCAGCAGGGTGCCGGTGCCCAGCTGGCCATCGGGCGAGAGCGTGGCGGCGGCCAGGAAGGCGCCGGCCGGTACCCGCGCCAGGGTATGGATGAGATCCCAGATGGAATCGACGCCGGGGATCTTGTCGGCGAAGAATTCGGCAATGGCCAGCGCGGCCGAAGTGCCCAGCACCCACCACGATTCGGTGGCCTGCAGGGCCGGGGGCAGGTCGACCCAGCCGAGCAGGCCGGCCAGGCCGACGCCGAACACGGTGAGGTAGACGCGGATGCCGGCCAGCCAGGCCAGCAGGATGCCGATCACGAACAGGTGGGCTTCGGTCATGGCGGGGGGCTCCGGCGACGGAACTGTGCGGGGTGCCACACTATCGACGATGACGTGGCTGAACACCACCGCCCCCTGGCGGCCGGCACCGGGGAAAGCCCCCGTTCCTGTCATACACTAGCCCGTCGTTTGCTACAGGGGCCGTGCTGGTGTCGCCATTGCGAGTCCACGGAGACTACCCATGAACAACCGCCCACCCATGCGCGTACAGGTCCGACTGCCCGGTTCCAAGCCGCAGCCGCTCGACCGCCGCCGCCTGCTGGTCATCGGTGGCATCTGGCTGCTCAGCCTGGTGCTGGCGGTGCTGGGCGGCTGCTGGCTGGGCGCGCCGCGCGATGCCCAGGGGCAGCGCCTGCAGGCCGCCGAGAAGCGCGCCGACACGGTGCAGTCGCAGCTGACCGAGCTGCGCCAGAAGCAGGCCACGCTGGAGGCCTCCGACCGCATCAGCCGCGCCGCCAACACCGAGGTGCAGTCCTCGCTGGCCGAGCGCGATGAAGAGATCGCCGGCCTGCGCGCCGACGTGGCCTTCTACGAGCGCCTGGTCGGCTCGACCAGCCAGCGCAAGGGCCTGAACACCCATTCGATCGAGTTCAGCGCCGAATCGGCCGGCACCTGGCAGTACGCCGTGGTGCTGACCCAGAACCTCAACCGCGGGGCCATCAGCCAGGGGCAGATGCGCTTCACCGTGGAAGGCGTGAAGAACGGGAAGCTGGCCACGATCAGCTGGGATGAGCTGCACCAGCGCAGCAAGGTGCCGGGACAGGATTACTCCTTCCGGTACTTCCAGCAGCTCACCGGCAGTGTGATGCTGCCGACGGACTTCACCCCGCAACGGGTGAGGGTGACACTGGGGAGTGGTGCAGGGGGCACCACGCAGGTATTCGACTGGAAACAGGCCGGCGCACCGGCCAGCAAAGGGGAGTAGGCAGATGTTCGGAAACAGCAAATCCAGCCGTGATGGCCAGTTGGTGGTGGATGCCCTGATCGGCAACCAGGTGGTGATCCGCGGTGATGTGGAATTCAGTGGTGGCCTGTATGTGGAAGGCCGCATCCATGGCAAGGTGATCGCCCAGGAAGGCGCCAGCGGCGCGACCCTGACCCTGGCCGAGCATGGCGTCATCGAGGGCGAGATCCGCGCCCAGGTGGTGGTCATCAGTGGCCGCCTGGACGGTGACGTGCACGCCACCGAAAAGGTGGAACTGACCCCGAGCGCGCGGGTGAACGGCAACGTCCACTACCAGGTGGTGGAAATGAACGCCGGCGCCCAGCTGAATGGCCGCCTGATCCACGCCAGCAGCCCGGTTGCGGCCCTGCCGGCGCCGGAAGGCGAGGGCGAGGCGGCCGAAGGCAAGGGCGGCACCGCCGCGCGCCGCAAGCTGGCCGAGGCGATGGCTTGAAAGCCATCCCCGGCACCCCCATGCTGAGGCCATGAGCACGCTAGTTTCCCTGCCCGGCGCCACGCCGGCCGCCGCTCCCGACTACCAGTCGCTGGAGCGGCCGCTGAACTTCACCGAATCGGCCGCGGCCAAGGTGAAGGAACTGATCCAGGACGAGGGCAACCCCGACCTGTCTTTGCGCGTTTACATCGAGGGCGGTGGCTGTTCCGGGTTCCAGTACGGGTTCGAGTTCGACGAGAACCGCGCCGAGGACGACCTGGCGGTGCAGACCAGCGGGGTCACCCTGCTGGTCGACCCACTCAGCCTGCAGTACCTGATGGGCGCCGAGGTGGATTACACCGAGAGCCTGACCGGTGCGCAGTTCGTGATCCGCAACCCGAACGCGAAGACCACCTGCGGCTGCGGCAGCAGCTTCAGCATGTAATGCCGGGCGCGGGGCCGATGCCCTGCGCCACCGTTGTGCGCAACGCCGACTGATTGCGCACATCCCCGACCTTGCCACCTGCGGCAATTGGCGGCAGGCTTGTCGGATGCCCAATACTCCTTCGCCGCTTTCCGGTTTCGCCTTCGTGGCGGAGCCGCTCGAGCGCGCCGATGCCCTGCGCGATGATGCCGATGCCCTGGCACGCCTGTGGCCGGATGCGCGCATTCTTGTCCTGGACCAGGACGGCACCGCCTTCACCGGCGAGGACGACCAGCCGGTCGCGCTGACCGGCGCCGACATCGGCGGTGGCCCCGGTTCGGCCATCTTCCTCGGCCTGCGCGCGGGCCAGGCCTGGTTCTCCGTCGAAGCTGCCAACGTCACCCAGAGCGCACCGCGCCGACTCGACCTGCGCCAGGCCGCGCTGCTGTGGAGCGTGGCCGATGCCACCGCCTTCAGCTATGCCCGCGGCATGTCCTACTGGCATTCGCGCACGCGCTTCTGCGGCGTGTGCGGTGGTGCGGTGGCCTTCGCCCGCGGCGGCTTCGTCGGCCGCTGCGCGCAGTGCGCCACCGAGCATTACCCGCGCGTCGACCCGGCGGTGATCGTGGCCGTGGAAAACCAGGGCCGCCTGCTGCTGGGCCGCCAGTCCAACTGGGCGCCGCGCCGCTATTCGGTGTTGGCCGGCTTCGTCGAACCCGGCGAGACCTTCGAGCAGACCGTCGCGCGCGAGGTGCATGAGGAGAGCAAGGTGCGGGTGACGTCCTGCCAGTACCTGGGCTCGCAGCCGTGGCCGTTCCCCGGCGCGCTGATGGTGGGCTTCCGCGCGCAGGCACAGGACGACGTGCCGACCGTCGATGGCGAGCTGGAAGACGCTCGCTGGTTCACCGCCGAAGAGGTGGGGGCGGCGCTGGCGCGTGATGTCGAGGACGATGGGGAGGGCATCCGCCTGTCGCCGCCGATCTCGATCTCGCGCGGCCTGATCGAACACTGGTACCGGCAGCAGCAGGGCTGATCCCTGCGGCTGTGCCGGCGTGCGCGGGCGGCAGCATTGCCGCCACCTGAACACGCGTCGGGTTACAGTCCGGTTCACCGCTGAACGCGCCGCTGCGACAGGTAAGGTAGCGGCGCAGAACGCTTGTTCGTAGGGAGACCTGCCATGTTCACCACCCTGGTCGCCGTGTTGGTGGCGCTGGCCCTGGGCCACGTTGCCCCGGCCGCTGCCGCCTCGCTGCGCCGTTTCGACGGCTTCCGGCGCTGGCTGGGCTGGTTGGACGGGCATGGCGGACGGGCATGGCAGGGAGCGGCCGGCGTGGCGCTGGCGATCGTGCCGCCGCTGTTGCTGATGGCCCTGCTGGCCTGGCTGCTGCGCGGGGTGCTGTTCGGCCTGCCCGGCCTGCTGCTGGGCGTGGCGGTGCTGGCCTGGTGCTGGGGCCCGCGCGATCTGGACCGCGATATCGAAGCGATCATCGACGCCGACGACGCGGCGAGCCGGCAGGCGGCGGTGCGGCACCTGCAGGCCGCCGGTGGCAGCCTGCGCGAGGACGTGCCCTCGCTGGTCGAGGCGACCGTTCTCAACGCACTGCGGCGCTGGTTCGCGGTGCTGTTCTGGTTCCTGCTGCTGGGCCCGGTCGGTGCCCTGGGCTATCGCCTGCTGGCGCTGACGGCCGAGAGCCCGATGCGCGCGCGGGTACCGGTGGAGCCGCTGGCGCTGGCGCAGCGCCTGCTGGCCTGGATCGAATGGCCGGTGGCCCAGCTGATGGCATTCTCGATGGCGCTGGTCGGCAACTTCGACACGGCGTGGAAGGCATGGCGTCAGGCCCATGGCGAGCGCCTGGCCGGTGACATCGGCTTCCTCGGTGCGGTGGCGCGGGCCAGCGTGAATGCCGAGCTGCGCGAAGAAGCACATGACTACACCGATGCGGGCCTGTTACCGGTGTGGCAACGGCTGCCGGACCTGCGCGATGCGATGAGTCTGGTGTGGCGGATGCTGCTGCTGTGGCTGGCAGTGCTGGCGCTGCTGGTGATTGCTGGCTGGGTGACGTAGATCCACGCCATGCGTAGGTCTCCGTAGATCCACGCCATGCGTGGATGCCTTCTGCGTGGATGGGGTCAGAGCCCTTTGCTGGGCAAAGGGATCCGACCCCTTCGTCCGCCCCCCGCTATCCCGCCAACGGCGCCAGCGATGTGAACGGTGGCCAGGGAAGATTGCGCGCGATCCAGAACGCGGGCAGCAGGATCAACCAGAACGTGGGTCTGCCCAGCAGCTGCATCAGCGGCTGCAGCCAGCGCGGGCGATAGCCCATCCACCAGGCCATGGCCAGCGGCAGCAGGGCCACCAGCATCACCAGCAGCGGGTTCATCGACCACGCCGTGGCCAGGTCGCCATGCAGCAGTGCATGCGCGCAGCGGGTGCCGCCGCAGCCGACGCAGTAGAAGCCGGTGACGGCACGGAAGGCGCAGGCGGGGAACGGGCTGTCGACGCCGCTGGGGTCAATCCGGTACAGCAACCACGCGCCTCCGCCGGCGAGTGCGACCGCCGGCGGAAGTGCGAGCCAGCTCCAGCGCGGGAGCTGGAGGCGATGCATCAGCGGCTGCTTTCCAGCTGGCGCTGGAACTGCTGCATCTGTTCCATGTAGCCGCCGACACCCATCGTCGCCAGCGAGATGATCCAGACCAGGAAGCCCAGGGCGAGCAGGCCGGCGGTCACCCACATCCAGATCTTGGCGTTGCGCGAAGCGGCCTGTGCAGCGGTGATGTCACCTGCCGCCAGTGCCTTGCTGGTCTTGCTGCCGAAGACGATGGCCACGATGCCGGTGCCGATGCCCACGATGCTGACGCACGACAGGCAGCAGACGATGAACGATGCGACCGTCAGGATGATCGACGGCGTCATGTAGGTGGGGATCGGGGCTGCCGGCGTCTGCGGCGCGATGGGCGGCTGCGGAGTGCTCATGGATCTTTCCTTGAAGAGGGTGGGCGCGCAATCTTGGCACTACCTGACACCGGTCGTCCATCGCGGGCCGGTGCCGAAACCGTTGGCCGGGCCCGGCAATACGGGCCCGGATGGCGGCTCACGCGTGGTCGCCGCGCAGGGCGCGGACCTGCGTTTCCAGCATCGGCGCATCGGTGCTGTGGCCATCCACGGGCGCGGCGGCCACCACCTGCACCGTGGCGCGGAAACGTCGCGGCACGCGCATGCGGCCCAGGCGCGTGTCGCGCCGGCTCCACATGCTCGACCACATGCCACGCAGCGCCATCGGCACCACCGGCACCGGACGCCGTTCCAGGATCTTCTCCACGCCGGACTTGAACGGCGCCATCGTGCCGTCCTTGGTCAGCGCACCTTCCGGGAAGATGCAGACCAGTTCGCCTTCGGCCAGCGCTGCATCGATCTCGTCGAACGCGCGCTGCATCAGCGCCGGATCTTCGCGTGCACCGGCAATGGGAATGGCCTTGGCAGTGCGGAAGATCCAGCTCAGTACCGGGATGTTGAAGATCCTGTAGTACATGACGAAGCGCACCGGGCGCGGGATCGTCGCCGACAGGATCAGTGCGTCCATGTAGCTGACATGGTTGCAGACCAGCAGCGCGGCGCCTTCGTCGGGCACGTTGGCTTCGATGCCGTGCGGGCGCAGCCGGTACAGCGTGCGCACCATCACCCAGCTGAGGAAGCGCATCAGGAATTCGGGGACGATGGTGAAGATGTAGATCGCCACGATGGCATTGGCGATGGCCAGGGCCAGGAACTGCTGCGGAATGGACCAGTGCAGCAGCTGGTGCGCGGCCAGCGACAGCAGTGCAGCAGCGACGATGAAGCCGGAGTTCTGGATGTTCAGCGCAGCGAACACGCGCGACATCTGTGCCTTCGGCGTGCGGCTCTGGATCAGCGCGAACAGCGGCACCACGAACACGCCGGTGAACAGGCCGATACCGATCAGGTCGATGACGATGCGCACGCTGCCCGGCTGCTGCAGGAAGGCCAGCACGCCCAGGTTCTGCACGGTCGCCTCGCCGGTGCGGGCGAAGTACAGGTCCAGCAGGAAGGCGGTCATGCCGAAGGCGCCCAGCGGCACCAGGCCGATTTCCACCGTGCGCGCCGACAGCTTCTCGCACAGCAGCGAGCCGACGCCGGTGCCGACCGAGAACAGCGCCAGCGCGAACAGGTACAGCTTGGGCTCGCCGCCGAGGTTGACCAATGCGTAGTTGGGCAGCTGCGAGGTCAGCACGGTGCCGACGAACCAGAACCAGGACACGCCGAGGATGGCGTTGCGCACCGCCTTCTGCTGCCGCGCCATGCGCAGCACCACCAGCGACTCGGGCAGCGGGTTCCAGTTGATCTTCAGGTCCGGATCGCCGGCATCGACGCGCGGGATCATCCGTGCGGCGAGGTTGCCGCAGATCGCCAGCGCGATGACCGCCGTTGCCGCCACGACCGGGCCGTGGCTGCCGGCCAGCAGGAACACCGAGCCGCCGATGATCATGCCGGACAGGATCGAGATCGAGGTGCCCATTTCGACCAGGCCGTTGCCGCCGGTCAGTTCCTCCGGCTTCAGCACCGAGGGCAGCACCGAATATTTGACCGGCCCGAACAGGGTCGACTGCATGCCGGTGCAGAACAGCGCCACCAGCAGGAAGGGCAGGTTCTCGGTGATGAAGCCGATGGCCGCCAGCGACATGATCACGATCTCCATGGTGGTGGTGATCACGATCAGCCGCGATTTTTCAAGTTTGTCGGCGATCTGCCCGGCCAGGGCGGAGAACAGGAAGTAGGGCAGGATGAAGATGGCCGGTGCCAGCGTGGTGTACAGCGAGCGCTGCTCGTCCGATACGCCCAGGTAGAACAACAGGCCGATGATGGCTTGCCGGTACACGTTGTCGTTGAAGGCGCCCAGCGCCTGCACGATGAAGAACGGCAGGAAGCGGCGCTGGCGCAGCAGGGCAAACTGGTTATGACCGGACATGGAACCTCCTTGACCGGCGCAGCCTAGCATCCCTGCCTGTCAGGCAGGGATGCGGTAGGTGCGGACCGTTGGTCCGCACACCTCAGCCACCCCACCAACGCTCACACGATATCGTCGACCACGCCACCATCCACGCGCAGGGCGGCGCCGGACGTGGCCGAGGCCTGCGCCGACGCCAGGTAGACCACCATGTTGGCCACTTCCTCGACGGTGGCCGCGCGCTGGATCACCGAGGCGGGGCGGTGGGCCATGACGAATTCACGGCCGATCTGCTCCAGCGGCTTGCCGCTGCGTGCGCGTTCTTCCTCGAACATTGCCGCGAAGCCGTCGGACAGGGTTGGGCCGGGCAGCACCGCATTGACGGTGACGCCGCTGCCGGCCACGCGCTTGGCCAGGCCGCGCGACAGCGACAGCTGGGCGGTCTTGCTGACCCCGTAATGGATCATGTCGGCCGGAATGTTGCGCGCCGATTCGGAGGAAATGAACAGCACCCGGCCCCAACCGGCATCGACCATGGCCGGCAGCAGGGCGCGGGCCAGGCGCACGCCGGACATCACGTTGGTCTGCCAGTAGCGTTCCCAGGTGGCGTCGTCGGTGTCGAAGAAATCCTGCGGGCCGAAGATGCCGGCGTTGTTGACCAGGATGTCGATCTTCGGCAGGCCGGCCAGCAGGGTCTCCACGCCGGCCGCATCGGAGAGGTCGGCGGCCACGCCGATCACCTCGGCGCCGGGCACGGTGGCCAGCAGGCGCTGGCGTGCGCGCTCGGTGCTGTCGACGCTGCGGCCGTTGATGACCACCGTGGCACCGGCGGTGGCCAGGCCCTCGGCGATGGCCAGGCCGATGCCGGCGGTGGAAGCGGTGACCAGCGCAGTGCGGCCGCCCAGTTCGATCTTCATGGGGAACATCCAGCAACGGAGGGATGAACCAGTATCAACCCGGCGCTGTGATCGGGATGCAGCGCCAGCTGCAACACAATGGTGCGGCATTGGTAGGTGCGGACCGTTGGTCCGCACGGCTCCTCAGGTCAACGTCGCCACCGCCTGGTTCGCCGCCGCACGCACCTTCGGCAGCAGCCGCAGCACCAGCGCCATCTGCGTGCGGATCAGCTGCAGCTTCGGCGGCATCGCTTCTTCAATCTGTTCCAGCTCGGCGGCCACCGCGCGGTCGGCATCGTTGTCCTCCTCGCTCACCGGCTGCCGCGCAGTCAGGGCGGTGGCCAGCTGCTGCAGGGCCTTGCGCACGCGTTCACCGGCGGCCAGGGCCAGCGGGTCGCCCGCGTAGCTGTCCACCTGGTCGCGGTGCGCGCCCAGCGCCGACAGATGGCCGAGCAACGTGTTGGACAGGGCCAGGAAGTGGAAGCCGGCATCGAGGTTGCGGCGCACGTGGCCGGGCTCGCGCAGCATGTTCGACAGCGCCGTGGACAGCGCTGCGTCGGCGTTGTGCATGTCGCGGCGGGCGATTCGGTAGGCGAGGTCGTCGCGCATGCCGCTGCGGTACTGGCCCAGCACCGAATCGAGGTAGCGCGAGGCGGTGTCCAGCACGCGGGCCAGCACCAGGTGCAGCTGCCGGCCCTGCCAGTCGGGCAGGATCAGGAACGCGGCCGCCGCGGCGATGGCACAGCCCAGCACCGTGTCGACCATGCGCGGCACGATCAGCACGAAGCCATCGCCGATCAGGTTGAAGCAGGTCAGCGCCATCACCGTGATCGCCGCCGAGGCCACCAGGTAGCGGTCGGTGCGGTTGTAGAAGAACAGCAGCGCCGACAGCAGGGCGATCAGCAGCTG
This sequence comes from Stenotrophomonas sp. STEN087, assembly GCF_056759115.1. Taxonomy (NCBI): domain Bacteria; kingdom Pseudomonadati; phylum Pseudomonadota; class Gammaproteobacteria; order Lysobacterales; family Lysobacteraceae; genus Stenotrophomonas; species Stenotrophomonas sp. STEN087. The sequence goes on from NZ_JBRRCR010000074.1 coordinate 17,537, forward strand.
CACGTGCAGCTGCGGGAACAGCTGCAGCAGCGCCCAGGTCAGCACCAGGCCGGCGAGGGTGCCGACCACGCGCTGGGCCAGGCGCTGGCGGGTGGCGCCGAAGTTGGGCCGGCACACGAAGACGATGGTCAGCAGCACCCACGAGCCGTGCTGTGCGTCGAACAGGCGGATGGCGAGGAAGCCGGCGACCAGCGCCACCGCCATGCGCAGGCCGTGGCGGAACAGCACCGAGCCCGGCGTGAGCTGCTGGCGGATGCGCACGCCCATCTCGCGCAGGGTATGCGGGTTGCTGTCGCGCAGGCGCGTATCGACGTTGTCCAGGCTGGCCTCGGAACGCTCGGCATCGAGCAGGCGGCGCTCGATGCTGCGCAGGTTGTGCACCAACAGGTCGAGCGAACCGAGCAGGCGCTGCCACTGCGGGCGCTGCTGGGCACGCAGGTAGGCCAGCGCATCGGCCAGGTCACGGCCGGCCTGCTGGTTGCTTTCACCGTACACGAATGGCCGGCGCAGGCGGATCGCCTCGCCCAGGCGCGCGCAGGCCTGGCCCTGCAGGTCGAGCAGGCGCTGGCAGCGGTACAGCACGTCGCTGTGGAAGAACGCATCGACCAGCGCGCCATAGGGATAGTGCGAGGAGCTGGCGCGTTCGTGGAAATCCTGCGCCATGTAGTACAGGCGCAGGTACAGGCCGGAATTGACGCCCGGCCGGCCGGAGCGGCCGAAGCGGGCGAGGATCGCGGCCTTGGCTTCGTTCAGTGCCCCGACCACGCGGCGGTTCTGTTCGGCCAGGTCCAGCTGGCGGCGCTGCAGGTCGGCTTCGCGCACCGGCTCGAACAGGGTGGCCTTCAGCTGCAGGTAGCGGCCCAGTTCCACGTACAGGCGGGCTACGCGCTCGCGCACCGGGCGGTTGGCGAACAGCGCGGTCCACAGGATCGACAGCAGGCCGTACCAGACCGCGCCGATCAGCAGGTGGCTGGCCGCTTCCACGGCGCGGGTCAGGTCGCCGGCGCCGCCGTGCTGCTCCAGGCCGATCATGGTGTAGATGGCCAGGGTCACCGTGGCCTGGGCGATGGATGCGTAGCGTTCGCCCAGCGCACCCAGCAGGGTCAGGCAGAACGTGGACAGCGCCAATGCGCCGATGAACACCCACGGCAGCGGGAACAGCCATATGACCGAGGCGGCCGCGATGCAGAAGCACAGCAGCGACAGCAGCACGGCCTTGGTCCGGCCCCACCAGTTGTCATCGGTCTCGGCGATGGCGCTGGCGATGATGCCGAGGAACACGCCGGGCAGCGCCGGCAGCGCGTCCAGGTGCCAGCACACGCCCAGCGCGGTGGTCAGGGCGATGAAGACGCGCAGTCCATAGCTGGCCTTTTCGTGGGCCCACAGGCGGCTGAAGCGGGATTCGCGGGTGGACATGCAGGCTCGGGGGGCGGGATGCCCCCCATTATTGCGGTGTGGGCGTGAAATGGGGGGGCGATGTGCGGACCAACGGTCCGCACCCACCCATCTTCAGCAGCCGCTGTGCGGACCAACGGTCCGCACCCACCCATCTTCAGCAGCCGATGTGCGGACCAACGGTCCGCACCCACCGAGGTGGTCCGCATCCACCGGGTTGGGTAGCGCCGGGTTACATCTCCCAGCGCACGCTCACCGCGAAGGTGCGCGGCAGGCCGACGCCTGCGTTCGACCAGTACTTGCGGTTGCCCAGGTTCTCCACGCTGGCGCGCAGGATGACCGGATGGCCCGAGGCGACCAGGTGGTAGCCGACGCCGGCGTTGACCAGGGTGTAGTCGGGCAGCTTCAGGGTGTTGTCGGCGTCGTACCAGACATCGCCGTAGTAGCGCACGGCGGCATAGGCTTCCAGCCCGTCCACCCACGGCAGCTGGTAGTTGGCGTGCAGCACGCCGCTCCAGCGGGCTGCGCCGGCGGTGCGGTTGCCCTCCTGCGAGGCGCTGGCCGGCGACAGCTTGTCGTAGGTCGGGTCGAGCCAGGTCACGCCGCCGCCGACGGTCAGCGCATCGCTCAGGTGCAGGTCGGCGCTGGCTTCCACGCCTTCATACAGGGTGATGCCATCCTGCACGAGGAACTTGCCGGCATCGGTCAGCAGGTCGATGTTGGCGCCGCGTTCCAGCCGGAACGCCGCCACGTTCGCATTCCAGAGCGCTGCTTCGACCTTGGCGCCGATCTCGTACTGCTTGCTGATGGTCGGGTCGAGCACATCGCCGGCATTGATGTAGGTGTTGCCGACGCGGCTGCCGGCTTCCAGCGATTCGATGTAGCTGGCGTACAGGGTCACTGCGTCGCTGGGCTTGTACATCACCGCGTAGGTCGGGGTGACCGGGTAGGTGTGGTAGCTGCCCTTGGTCTCGAAGTCGTTGTAGCGCCAACCGGCCAGTACCGACCAGCCGCCGCCGAGATCGATGGTGTCACTGGCGAAGACCGCCTGCTGCACGGTTTCATCGCCACGGCTCAGCACCCGCGAGCCCACCGCGTCGTGGCGGATGGCCGAACGCTGGTAGAGGTTGGCGCGGCCGATGTTGCTCCACTCGTAGGGGCGGTCCCAGCCCAGCCCGGTCTGGTGGCTGACGCCGGCCACCAGCTGGTGCTGCAGCTGGCCGGTGCGGAAGCTGCCCTGCACCAGTGCCTGGGCCAGCTTCCACTCGCTCTTGCCACCCAGCTCGTACACGTTCACGTCGTAGTCGCCGTTCACATCGTCGATGTAGGCGAAGATCTTGTTGACGTCGTTCCACGAGGTGGTGACGCCATAGCTCAGGCTGGCCTTCCAGTCACTGTTGATCTGCCAGTTCAGCGCGGTCGACAGCAGGCTGGAGCGGGTGTCGTAGTAAGTGCCCGGCACGCTGTTGTCGACGTCACCGGCGATCGGGCGCGGCAGCGAGGTCAGGCCGATGAAGTAGTACTGCGGCGATTCCTCGCTGAGGTCACGCGACTGGAACACGCCATCGAAGGTCCAGGTGAGTGCATCGCTCAGGCGTGCGTCCAGCGACAGCGCACCGACCTTGCGGTCGACGTGACCGCCGTTGAAGGTCTCGCCCTTTTCCTGGTAAGCGTTGAAGCGGTAGCCGAACATCTGCTCGTTGCCGAAGCGGCCGCCGACATCCACGCCGCCGCTGACGATGCCCTGCTCGCGCCAGCCCAGCTGGGCGCTGAAGGTGGGCACGTCGGTCGGCTTCTTGGTGATGTAGTTGACGATGCCGCCCGGTGCGCCGAAGCCGTACAGGAAGCCGCCGGGGCCCTTCAGCAGGTCGACCTGCTCCATCACTTCCAGCGGCCATTCGGTACCCCACGAGGAGACCTGCAGGCCGTTGACGCGGTAGCTGTCGTAGTTCAGGTCGATGCCGCGGTTGCGGATCGGCGAGCTCCAGCCGCTGGCGTAGGCGCTGACCTGGGTGGTGACCGACGGGTCGAACAGGAAGACTTCGCCCAGCGAAACGACCTGGCGCTGCTCGATCTGCTCGCGGCCGACGGCGGTGATGGCGAACGGGGTATCGCGCAGGGCGCGGTCGCCGAGGGCGCCGGCTTCGGTATGGGTGCGTTCGGCGGTGACCTTGATCGCATCCAGGTCGGTGGCACTGCGGGTGTCGGCCGGGGCTTCGGCGTGGGCGCCACAGGCGGCGGACAGGGCCATGGCCAGCACGGCCAGGCGGGGGGAACGGGTGGGCAGCATCGGTGGGGGATCCTTCGCGGACAGCACACGACCGTCCGCGGTGGCGGAAGGGAAGGGGTCGATGGCTGGGATCACGCAGGCGTGCCGGCAAGCGGCAGCGGGGCGTCGCTGGGGGAGGCGGCGCAGGACCGTAGCTGGATGAGAATTGTTCTCTTTTCGTTACGGCCCGTCAAATGGCGTGCGGACCAACCGTCCGCACCCACCAGCACCCGTAGTTCCCGCCCCACGCCCGGACCACCCCACACCCCCCCAGCCCGCGCATACACACCATTGAATAGCCCCCGCGCC
>NZ_JBRRCR010000075.1:0-21298 GCF_056759115.1 Stenotrophomonas sp. STEN087
CCCCGGCCGCTCCGCTGTGGGGGGCCCCCCCGGGGGGGGGCCCCGGGGGCGGATATCGATGGCTGACACATGTGCCGACCAACGGGCGGCACCTACCAAAAGCCGCCGTTACCAGTAGATCCACGCCATGCGTGGATGATTTATCCGATATTTGACAGATGTGCCGACCAACGGTCGACACCTACCAAAAGTCGCCGTTATCAGTCGATCCACGCCATGCGTGGATGAATTCATTCGATATCCGACGGATGTGCCGACCAACGGTCGGCACCCACCATCAGCCGCCGGTCAACTGTCGAACGCGGGGCACTGTGGGTTTGCGGGGTGTGAGCCGCATGGATGCGGCGACCAAGCCCCCATGGGTGAGGGCGCTTTGCTTGCGAAGCACTGCTTCGCGAGCGCCCGAACGCACAGCCGCCAGCGGCTGGGCCGGACCCCGGAGGGGGTTTACGGCGTCCCCGCAAACCCACAGTGCCCCGCCATCCCACGGAATGCCGCTCCGGCTTTGGACGTTGCCGTTGCCGCGGCTTGAAGCAGGTGCAGGGCTGCAAGCCCTGCCAGACAACCCCACCCCTTAGATGTCCGTCGGAGCCAGCCCGTACTGCTCGGCGAAGCGCTTGCTGAAACTCGCCGCCGAGCGATACCCCGCGCGGGCGGCCACCGTCTTCAGCGGTAGATCGGTCGTGTACAGCAGCGTCATGCCGTGTGCCAGCCGCGCCTCGGTCAACAGCTGGCGAAGACTGGTGCGTTCGGCGGCGAGGCGCCGGCGCAGGGTCGCGCCGCTCAACGCGAACTGGTCTTCCACATCGCGCGACTGCCAGTCACGGGCCGGTTCGGCCGCGATGCGGTCGCGGATCTGCTCGCCCAAGCTCGGGGCCTGCGGCAGCAGCAGGTTGCCGTGGCCCTGCCGGCACCAGGCCAGCACCAGTTCGGCCAGGGCCAACCGTGCTTCGCTGTAATGCCCGTCCTGCAATGCCTGGCGCCAGCGCCGCAGCACCGTGCCGTGGTCGACCAGCCGCGGCTGCGCGATCGCATCGCCGGGCGCAGGCAGTGCCTCGCTCCACAGCGTGCGCGCGGCGCCCAGCACTTCCGCGCACAGCGGCACGATGGCGCTGAGGTAGCGACCGGTGCCCGCATCGGGCGTGTTGACCACATCGATGCGGCAGCGCTGGGTGAACAACAACATGTCACCGGCATGGGCAGTCAGCGACTGGTGCGCGGTGCGGACCTGCTTGCTGCCTTCCAGCAGGATCACGAACTGCGGCTGCGGAATCTCCACCGAACTGGCACCGTGCTCGCGGCGCGCGGTGATGCAGGCGTAGCCTTCGGCGCGGTCGCAGCCGGCGAGGCTGGCCATCTCGGCCAGCAGGGCAATGTCAGGGGGCAGCATCGCGGTCATGACAGGTGGGCTCCCAGCAGGTTGCCGATGCCCGCGGCGGCGGCCATCGCCAGTGCGCCCCAGAACATCACCCGCAGCGCGCCGCGCAGCGGTGGCGCGCCACCCGCACGGGCCGCCATCGCGCCGGTCAGGCACAGGCCGGTCAGGGTGCTGGCGGTGGTGGCCACGGTGACCTTCTCCGCGCTGGCGAACAGGGCGGTCAGCACCGGCAGTGCGGCGCCGCAGGTAAACGCACCGGCCGAGGCCAGCGCGGCCTGCAGCGGGCGTGCGCGCAGGGTATCGGTGATGCCGAGTTCGTCGCGTGCGTGTGCGCCCAGCGCATCGTGTGCGGTCAGCTGCTCGGCCACCTGCCGGGCCAGTGCCGGCTGCAGGCCGCGATGGCGGTAGATCGCGGTCAGCTCGTTCAGCTCGCTGTGCGGGTCTTCGTGAAGCTCGCGCATTTCCACGGCCAGGTCGGCCGCTTCGGTGTCGGCCTGGGTCTGCACCGAAACGTATTCTCCAGCGGCCATCGACATCGCGCCGGCCACGGTGCCGGCCACGCCGGTGGCCAGGATCGTGCTGGCCGAGGCACCGCTGGCGGCCACGCCGACCACCAGGCCGGCGACCGAGACGATGCCGTCGTTGGCCCCCAGCACCGCAGCGCGCAGCCAGCCGACGCGGTCGGCGCGGTGCAGTTCCGGGTGTCGTGAATGGCGGCTCATGGCCTGAGTGTACGGGGGTCAAGAGGTCGTCGGTAGGATGCTGAAACCCGTCACCGTCGCATGCTGCGAAGGGCCGCCACGCTATAGTGCGCCCTTGCGATGGAAGGCCCCCAGCCCCACATCCCCTGCCACTGTCCAGCGAGTCCTCCCCTTGTCGAGCCCCAGCCACGTCGCCGATACGCCCATTACCGACCGCTCGGAGCTGGTCGAGGTGCTTGCCTCCGGCGAAAAGCCCCGTGCGCAGTGGCGCATCGGTACCGAACACGAGAAGTTCGGGTTCCGCCTGGACGATCTGCGCCCGCCGACCTTCGAAGGCGAGCGCGGCATCGAAGCCCTGCTCAACGGCCTGACCCGCTTCGGCTGGGAGCCGGTGCAGGAAAACGGCAACACCATCGCCCTGCTGCGTGACAACGCCTCGGTGACGCTGGAGCCGGCCGGCCAGCTGGAGCTGTCCGGTGCAGCGCTGGAAACCATCCACCAGACCTGCGTGGAAACCGGCACCCACTTGAACGAAGTGGCGCAGGTGGCCGGCGAACTGCAGCTGGGCTTCCTCGGCATGGGCTTCCAGCCGAAGTGGACGCGCGATGAAATGCCGTGGATGCCCAAGGGCCGCTACAAGATCATGCGTTCGTACATGCCCAAGGTCGGTTCGCTGGGCCTGGACATGATGACCCGCACCTCCACCGTGCAGGTCAACCTGGATTACGCCACCGAAGCGGACATGGTGAAGAAGTTCCGCGTGTCGCTGGCGCTGCAGCCGATCGCCACCGCGCTGTTCGCCGATTCGCCGTTCACCGAAGGCAAGCCGAACGGCTACCTGAGCTACCGCTCGCACATCTGGACCGACACCGACGCCGACCGTACCGGCATGCTCGACTTCGTGTTCGAGGATGGCTTCGGCTACGAGCGCTATGTCGATTACCTGCTCGACGTGCCGATGTATTTCTCCTACCGCGATGGCATCTACCACGACGCCAGCGGGCAGAGCTTCCGCGATTTCATGCAGGGCAAGCTGCCGGTGCTGCCGGGTGCGCTGCCGACGCTGCGCGACTGGTCGGACCACATGACCACCGCCTTCCCGGAAGTGCGCCTGAAGAAGTACCTGGAAATGCGCGGTGCCGACGGTGGCCCGTGGAGCCGCCTGTGCGCGCTGCCGGCGTTCTGGGTCGGCCTGCTGTACGACGACACCGCGCTGGATGCTGCCTGGGACCTGGTGCGTGATTTCAGCCTGGCCGAGCGCCACGCGCTGCGCGACGGCGTGCCGAAGTACGCGATGAGCCTGCCGTTCCGCAACGGCACCGTGCGCGACCTGGCCCGTGAAGCGGTGAAGATTTCCGTGGAAGGCCTCAAGCGCCGCGGTGCGCGCAATGCCGATGGCCAGGACGAAAGCAAGTTCCTGGACGTGCTGCAGGAGATCGTCGAATCGGGCCTGACCCCGGCCGAGCGCAAGCTGGCGCTGTTCCATGGCCGCTGGCATGGCGATGTCGATCCGGTGTTCCGCGAATTCGCTTATTGATCGCGTTGCGTGGCCGCCGGGCATGGCCCGGCGCTACCGGCCCTCGCCATGAGCCAGTTCATCTTGTTCGAGCAGAATCCTGCCGCAGAGGGAACCGGGCGCGATGAAATGGCGTCAGCGCGGAACAGTGACTTTCTGGCTGGGGTTGCCGACCTCTACTTCCCTGGGGCGGAACAGGTAGTCAGTTGCGCCGCAGTTGCCGGGGATGCCAGTGATCTGATCAACGACGTCTACCTGCGCATCAGATCCAACTCGGATGTGGAAGGCTCGCGTATCGCCCGGCTGGTGAAGCGTGCGTTCGAGATGAACATCGGGTTCGTGTTCTGGGCTGGATCGGACTACAGGGATCTGCCCGCCATAGGGTCCTATGTGGGCTTTCTGCAGGCGCTGGCGGAGCAAGCTGAGCAACAGCCCGCTGACGTCTTCATGAAATACATTCCGCATTGTGCCGGCAGTGTCGGTTGATTTGACTGGCCTGACCGTGTCAGCCGGCTGTGCGCCATTAAAAAACCCCGGCAAGGCCGGGGCTTCTTCATTCCATCACTGCAGCGATCAAGCCTTGATGGTCGCCATGTCGATCACGAAGCGGTAGCGCACATCGTTCTTCGCCATGCGCTCCCAAGCCTGGTTCACGTCCTTGATGTTGATCACTTCAACATCGCTGACGATGCCGTGCTCGGCACAGAAGTCCATCATTTCCTGGGTTTCGGCCATGCCGCCGATGGCCGAGCCGGTGACGTGCTTGCGGCCGAAGATGACCGTGCCACCCATCAGCGGCGGGTCCAGTTCGGTGATGACGCCGACCAGGCACATGGTGGCATCGCGCTTGAGCAGGCTCATGTACGGGTTGGTGTCATGGCTGACCGGCACCGTGTTGAGCAGGAAGTCGAAGCTGTTGGCGTGGGCCTTCATCTGCTCCGCGTCGCGCGAGACCAGCACTTCGTCGGCGCCCAGGCGCTTGGCGTCGGCACCCTTTTCCGGGGTGGTGGTGATCATCACCACGGTGGCGCCCATCGCCTTGGCGAACTTCACGCCCATGTGGCCGAGGCCACCCAGGCCGATCACGCCGACCTTCTGGCCCGGGCCGACCTTCCAGTGGCGCAGCGGCGAGTAGGTGGTGATGCCGGCGCACAGCAGCGGCGCGGCGGCCTTCAGGTCCAGCTTTTCAGAGACCTTCACCACGAAGCGCTGCTCGACCACGATGTGGTCGGAGTAACCGCCCATGGTCAGCTCGCCGGTGTTGCGGTCGTGGCTGTTGTAGGTGTAGGTCGGGCCCTTTTCGCAGTACTGCTCCAGGTCGTGGTCGCAGGCATCGCAATGGCGGCAGGAATCGACCATGCAGCCGACGCCGGCGAAGTCGCCGACCTTCAGGGTGGTGACGGACGGGCCGACTTCGACCACGCGGCCGATGATCTCGTGGCCCGGCACCATCGGGTACTCGGCGCCGCCCCAATCGTCGCGGGCCTGGTGCAGGTCGGAATGGCAGATGCCGCTGTACAGCACTTCGATGCGGATGTCGTTGGCGCCGACGGCGCGACGTTCGAAGGTGAAGGGCTCGAGCGGGGCGGTGTTGGTGCGCACCGCATAACCATGGGCGAGGGACATGGGGAATCCTTGGCGGGGTTTGTCGAAAGGCGCTTTACAATACGCCCCTCGTACCGGCCTACAAAGCCCGGATATCGGCATGATTCATCAAGGCAGACTGCACAATGGCCTCTGACAATCTCTCCCACCTGGCCGCCTTTGCCGCCGTGGCCCGCCACCGCAGCTTCCGCAAGGCCGGCGGCGAGCTGACCCTGTCGACCTCGGCGGTGAGCTATGCGATCCGGGCGCTGGAAGAGCGGCTGGGCGTGGGCCTGTTCCACCGCACCACCCGCAGCGTGGCCCTGACCGAGGCCGGGCAGCGCCTGCTGGATCGGCTGCAGCCGGCGCTGGGCCAGGTGCACGACGCGCTGGAAGAGATGAACCAGTTCAGGGACAGCCCGACCGGCCTGCTGCGCATCAACGCGGCGCGTGCGGCGGTGCCGACCCAGCTCGGGCCGCGGTTGACCCGCTTCCTGCGCGCGCATCCGGATGTGCGGCTGGAACTGACCGAGAACGATGGACTGGTCGACATCGTCGCCGACGGCTTCGATGCCGGCGTGCGCCTGCATGAGTTCGTGCCCGAAGACATGGTGGCGGTGCCGCTGGGACCGGCCCTGCACGGCATGATCGTGGCCTCGCCGGAGTACCTGCGCCAGCATCCGGCGCCGCAGCACCCGCGCGACCTCCTGCAGCACGAATGCATCCGCTTCCGTTTCGCCAGCGGGCACTTGTACAAGTGGCAGTTCGATCGCGATGGGCAGTCGCTGGAGATCGACGTGCGCGGGCGGCTGACGCTGAGCGAGCAGACCACCATCATGCGCGCGGTGCTTGATGGATTCGGCCTGGCCTACGTGCTGGAAGATGCCGCGCGCCCGCATATCGAGGCCGGGACGATGGTGGCGGTGCTGCAGGACTGGAGCGAGCCGTTTCCCGGCTTCGTGCTGTATTACCCGAAGCAGCGGCAGATGTCGTCGGCGCTGCGCGCGTTCGTGGATATGCTGCGGGAGTGAGGGGGATGCCGTGCCGACCAACGGTCGGCACCCACCGCATCAGGCAGTAGATCCACGCCATGCGTGGATGGCAGGCCCCGATCACTCCACCAGCGCGTCATACCCCAACCCAACGAACTGGATCAGGCAGAACCCATGCCCGAACGGGTCGGCCAGCACCGCCAGCCGTCCCCAGCGGCGCTCGCTTACCGGTAGTTCGATCACCGCGCCGGCGGCCACTGCGCGTGACAACGCGACGTTGATGTCTTCCACCACCCAGTCCAGGTGCAGCGGCGTCCAGTGCCGCTCGTAGTCGCGCACGTCGCCTTCGTCGGTGGCCACGCTGCCCGCATCATTCTGCAGCAGGTACAGCGGGGTGGGGCCGCCGAGCAGTTCAAGCGCACCGGTCCCCAGTCGGCGACCGACGCGCAGGCCGAAGGCTGCAACGTAGAACGCCTCGGCAGCGGCCAGGTCGGGCACATCGATGTTGACGATGAAGGTGCGGGCGGGGGAGTCCATGGCAGGGATCTGCGGGGGCCGGTTGCGTGCAGTCTAGACCTGCCGCAGCAGGCTGCCGGTTCATCTGTCGGCGGGATTCAGGCAAGGTAGGCGACTGCTTTCGACAGGGACCTCCATGAGCACGCTTTCCGATATCGAACAGGCCACCGGCCAGGCCTTTCCGCCGCTGTTTCATCAGATCACCGCCGAAGGGCGCAGCGACTGGGGTGCGCTGGGCAACCCGTGGTTCCGCGAAGTGTTTCCCACCCTGCTGGCACAACCGCCGCTGCTGCTGCACGCCAACGAGTTCGAGCCGATCGAACAGGGCGAACTGCGCGAAGCCTGGGAAGACCTGACCGCCGAGGACCACTACAACCCGCTGCGCGAGGACCTGCAGCTGCTGCCGTTCGCGCGCAGTGGTGCCGGCGATACCTACTGTTTCTGGACCAATGCGCCGGGGTTCGCCGAAGCGCCGGTGCTGCTTGTGTGGCGCGACGACGACCGCGCCGACGTGCTGGCCGCCAACCTGCAGGACTTCCTGTTCCGCAAGATGGTCGAGGCGGTGGCGGAACTGGAAGCGGAGTACACGACGCTGGTCGAAGGTGATCTGGCCGCCAACCTGCAGGCGTGGCTGGGCAGCCACCGCAGCTGGTTGCGCGACGACCAGGCGACGGCGCTTGAGGCCTTGTTTGCCCGCACCGATGACATTGCCGCAGGGCGGATCAGCGACGAGGAAGCGCAGGCGCTGGTGAAACAGGTGGTCGGCTTTCCGCGGCTGGACGAGTCGTTCGCCTACGTGCGGACCTGAGCGCCCCTTGCGCGCCTGCGTCGGCGTGCATGATGCTTGCGCTGGATGGATGCTGCGGCAGGCGTCATCACCGCGGCACGCTGTTCTCCCTGGCTGACCAAGGATGTCGCATGTCTACTCTCACGCGCTGGACGCTGTGCCTGCTGTTGTCGACCCTGCCAGCGCTGGCGGGCGCCACCGCGCAGATTCCGGACACCATCGAGATCGACGGCAAGCCGCTGCCGTTGAACACCAATCCACTCAGCGCCCAGCTGCAGGCGAGGGGCTGGAGCCCGCCGGACGACGCCGAACAGTCCACCGCGAACTGGCGTGGCTACGTGGCCCGCTGGCGGATCGATGGCGACGCGCTCGTGCTGGTCGATGCCACCATCGATCTGCCAGGCGGCATGGATGACGGCGTGTACAAGCGGCGAAAACGCAGCATCAAGGCGGAGCTGTTCCCTGGGCAGGCGCGGGTGGTGGCCGACTGGTACACCGGCATGCTGATCATCCCGGATGGCGAGCTGACCCGATACGTGCACATGGGCTATGGCTCCAGCTACGACCACTACCAGCTGTTCCGGGTGAAGGACGGCAAGGTGCTGGAGCACCTTTCCATGGATGAAGCCGCGTTCGAGGCCTACAAGAGCAAGGCGTTCCAAGCGTTCAGGGAGACGCCTGAATTCCGCAGCGCGCTGAAGGAAACGATGTCCAAGGGGATGACGAAAGCCCGGGCCATCGACTTCCTGCAGAGTTTCAATGCCGAGGTCTACCTGTCGCGTTGATGGGTCTGCCAGCCTTGCGCCGCGTGCAGCAGGGGTCAGAGCCCTTTCCGTTGGAAAGGGATCCGACCCCGTGCTCGATCAGCTCGCCGCCGGGTAGTCCAGATAGCCCTCGCGGCCACCACCGTAGTAGGTGTCGCGATCCGGCGCGGCCAGCGCGATGTCCTGCTGCAGGCGCTCGACCAGATCCGGGTTGGCGATGAACGGCTGGCCGAAGGCGGCGATGTCGATCGTGCCTTCGTCGACCAGGCGCAGTGCGTACTCGCGGGTCATGCCGCCGGCCAGCAGCACGGTGCCGCCGTAGGCCTGCTTGAAGGCCTTCAGGAAGTCTTCGCCGATGGCGCGCTCGCCGCGCAGGTAGTTGTCATTCAGATGCACGTAGGCCAGCCCGCGCTTGCCCAGTTCTTCGGCCAGGTACAGGTAGCTGGCTTCGTTCTCGGCATAGGCCGGCATGTCGAAGACCTGGCTGTTCGGTGCCAGGCGCACGCCGACGCGGTGCGCGCCGATGCTCGCGGCCAGTGCATCGACGGTATCCAGGATCAGTCGTGCGCGGTTGCGCAGCGAGCCGCCGTAGAGATCCTGCCGATCGTTGGTGAGCGGGTTGAGGAACTGCTCGAACAGGTAGCCGTTGGCGGCGTGCAGTTCGATGCCATCGAAACCGGCGGCGATGGCATTTTCCGCGCCACGCACGAAGTCGCTGACGATGCCCGGTACTTCCTCGGTGCGCAGGGCGCGCGGCGGGGTCGGATCGACACGTCCACGGCTGCCGTCATCCAGGTACACGAAGGCGAAGTTGCGCGGGTCGCTGCCCACGGCACGCGTACCGGCGCTGACCGGCTGGCCGCCGTCGGGCTGCAGCGAGCTGTGCGACATGCGGCCGACGTGCCACAGCTGGGCGAAGATCGTGCCCTGCGCGGCGTGCACCGCGTCGGTCACCAGCTTCCAGCCCGCTACCTGTTCGGACGACCAGATGCCCGGCACGTCGATGTAGCCCTGGCCCTGCGGCGAGACCGGCGTGCCTTCGCTGATGATCAGGCCGGCGCTGGCGCGCTGACGGTAATACTGCGCGGTCAGCTCGTTGGCCACCGCGCCCGGGTTGCGGGCACGGGTCATCGGCGCCATGGCGATGCGGTTGTGCAGTGGGGTTCCCGCCAGGTCGAAGGGGCGGAACAGCAGGTCGGTCATCTCGGTCATCTCGGTGTGGGGGAGGGCGCCCCTGGCGCCATGCACACAGAATGGAGTTGACACCAAGGCGCATAAAGAGCTTCGATTTCCCTCTTGGCGGGACATCGTGTCCCCAATGGAGGCTGCCGATGCTGCCCGTGGAATCCTTGAATGGCCTGGTGACCTTCGTCACCACGGCGCGCGCCGGCACCTTCACCGAGGCGGCCGAAGCGCTGGGCATCTCGCGCTCGGCGGTGGGCAAGGCCATCGCCCGGCTGGAGGCGCGGCTCGGTGTGCGCCTGTTCCACCGCACCACCCGACGCATCTCGCTGACCACCGACGGCGAGGCCTACTACGCCTCGTGCGCGGCCGCGCTGGATGAGATTTCCGCCGCCGAGGCCTGCCTGGGCTCAGCCGCGCACCTGCCCAGCGGACGCCTGCGCATCGATATGCCCTCGTCTTTCGGCCGCCTGGTGGTGATGCCGGTGCTGCTGAAGCTGTGCCAGCAGTACCCGGACCTGCAGCTGACCGTGACCTTCACCGACCACTTCGTCGACCCGATCGAGGAAGGCATCGACCTGCTGATCCGCTTCGGCGGCCTGCAGCAGGCCGAGCACCTGGTGGCGCGCCGGCTGGGCAGCCAGCGCCTGGTCACCTGCGCCGCGCCGTCCTACCTGCAGGCGCACGGCGTGCCGCGCAGCGTGGACGAGCTGCGTCAGCACCGCAGCATCGTCGGCTACCGCCACGGCCAGCCGATGGCGTGGCGGATCGGCCCGGACGGCGAGGGCGGCACCTTCATTCCGCAGGCCACCCACCAGCTCAACGATGGCGATGCGGTGATCGACGGTGCCATCGCCGGGCTCGGCATCTGCCAGATGCCGGTCTCGCTGGTCCGTCGGCACCTGCAGTCCGGCGCCCTGCAATCGGTGCTGGACGAGTGCATGCAGCGGCACATCGAGATCCACGCACTGTGGCCGCCGACCCGCCACCTGCGGCCGAAAGTGCGCTTCGTGGTGGATGAACTGACCCGGCTGGCCGCGGCGGGCGCGTTCGACTGAACGCCCTGGATCGCCCTGCGGATTGAGCCCCGGCGTCGCCTGTGTATACTATCCACCAGTATAGTTCCGCAGGTGGCTCGCCATGCCGCATTCCCCCGAAGAAAAGAAGAAGGTCCTGGCCCGCGTGCGCCGCATCCGCGGCCAGTGCGATGCGCTGGACCGCGCGCTGGAGGCGGGCGCCGACTGCGGGCCGGTGCTGCAGCAGATCGCGGCCATCCGTGGCGCGGTCAACGGGCTGATGTCCGAGGTGATGGAAGCCCACCTGCGCGAGGAATTCGGCCAGCCGGCCACCTCCGATGAACAACGCGCCGAACGCGTGCGCGAGATGAGCGGGCTGATCCGCTCATACCTGAAATAAACAACGGCGCAACATAGCGCCGCCCATCCTGTTACTGCCTGTCTTTTGGAGAGTCCGCCATGAAATCCCGTGCCGCCGTCGCCTTTGGTCCCGGCCAGCCGCTGCAGATCGTCGAGATCGACGTCGCCCCGCCGAAGGCCGGCGAAGTGCTGGTCAAGATCACCCACACCGGTGTCTGCCACACCGATGCGTTCACCCTGTCCGGCGATGATCCGGAAGGCCTGTTCCCGGTGGTGCTGGGCCATGAAGGCGCCGGCATCGTGGTGGAAGTGGGCGAGGGCGTGACCAGCGTCAAGCCGGGCGACCACGTGATTCCGCTGTACACCGCCGAGTGCGGCGAGTGCCTGTTCTGCAAGAGCGGCAAGACCAACCTGTGCGTGTCGGTGCGTGCCACCCAGGGCAAGGGCGTGATGCCCGACGGCACCAGCCGCTTCAGCTACAACGGCGAGCCGATCTACCACTACATGGGCTGCTCGACCTTCAGCGAGTACACCGTGGTGGCCGACGTGTCGCTGGCCAAGATCAATCCGGAAGCGAACCCGGAACACGTCTGCCTGCTCGGCTGCGGCGTCACCACCGGCATCGGCGCGGTGCACAACACCGCCAAGGTGCAGGAAGGCGACAGCGTGGCCGTGTTCGGCCTGGGCGGCATCGGCCTGGCGGTCATCCAGGGTGCGCGCCAGGCCAAGGCCGGCCGCATCATCGCGGTGGACACCAACCCGTCCAAGTTCGAGCTGGCCCGCGAATTCGGTGCCACCGACTGCATCAATCCGAAGGACTTCGACAAGCCGATCCAGCAGGTCATCGTTGAAATGACCACCTGGGGCGTGGACCACAGCTTCGAGTGCATCGGCAACACCAGCGTGATGCGTGCGGCGCTGGAATGCGCACACCGTGGCTGGGGCCAGAGCGTGGTGATCGGCGTGGCCGGTGCGGGCCAGGAAATCTCCACCCGTCCGTTCCAGCTGGTCACCGGCCGCAAGTGGATGGGCACCGCCTTCGGCGGCGTGAAGGGCCGCAGCCAGCTGCCGGGCATGGTGGAAGACGCGATGAAGGGCGATATCGAACTGGCCCCGTTCGTCACCCACACCATGGACCTGGACAAGATCAACGAAGCCTTCGACCTGATGCATGAAGGCAAGTCGATCCGCTCGGTCGTCCACTTCTGAATCACGCCAGGCGGCAGGCCGCGTGCCTGCCGCCGCTGGGAGCACTCCATGGAACGCATCGAACACCGCGCCTGTTTCGGCGGCTGGCAGGACGTCTATCGCCATCATTCGACCACGCTGGGCTGCGACATGCAGTTCGCCGTGTACCTGCCGCCACAGGCCGCCACGCAGACGCTGCCGGTGCTGTACTGGCTGAGCGGCCTGACCTGCACCGAGCAGAACGTCATCACCAAGGCCGGCGCGCAGCGCTACGCCGCCGAGCATGGCGTCATCCTGGTGGCGCCGGACACCAGCCCGCGCGGCGATGACGTGGCCGATGCCGAAGGCTACGACCTGGGCAAGGGCGCGGGCTTCTACCTCAACGCCACCGAACAGCCGTGGGCGAAGCATTACCGCATGCACGACTACGTGGTGCACGAACTGCCGGCGCTGATTGAAGCGAACTTCCCGGCCAGCGATGCGCGCGCGATCAGTGGCCATTCGATGGGTGGGCACGGCGCGCTGGTGCTGGCGCTGCGCAACCCGGGCCGCTACCGCAGCGTGTCGGCGTTCTCGCCGATCGTGGCGCCGAGCCAGGTGCCGTGGGGCCAGAAGGCGTTCACTGCCTACCTGGGCGACAACCCGGCCGAGTGGGCGCAGTGGGATGCCACCGCGCTGGTGGCCACCGCCAGCGAGCGGCTGCCGCTGCTGGTCGACCAGGGCGATGCCGATGAGTTCCTGCAGAACCAGCTGCAGCCCGAGCGCCTGCAGCAGGCCTGCGATGCGGTCGGCCACCCGCTGACCCTGCGGCTGCAGCCGGGGTATGACCACAGCTATTACTTCATCGCCAGCTTCATCGGTGAGCACGTCGCCCACCACGCCCGCGCGCTGAAGGCCTGACCCTGACGGTAGTGCCGGCCGCTGGCCGGCATTGCCTTGAGAATCGTCGAGCAGGCTCGACGCTACCGGTCGTCGTCTTCTTCCGCCGCCTCACGCCCCTGCTGGCGGATCAGGGCTTCTTCGCGCGCATCGTTGATGGCGTAGCGCACGCTGTCCAGGTCGATGGTGGATTCATCGTGCACGAAGGTGCCGGTGAGTTCGCTGTCCGGCAGCAGGCTGCCAGCCTCGAACAGCGCCCACATTTCCTCGCCGTACCAGGTGTCCAGCAGTTCGGGTGCGAAGCGGCCCAGGTAGGCGGTGAGGTTGTTCACATCCCGCAGCAGCATGCTGCGCGCGGCGTTGTTGCCGCCTGCGCTGACCACCTGGGGGAAATCGATCACCACCGGGCCATCGGGACCGACCAGCACGTTGTACGGCGAGAGATCGCCATGGATCAGGCCGCAGCACAGCATGCGCACCACCTGCCGGACCAGGGTCTGGTGGAACTGGCGGGCCTGCTCCGGTTCCAGCTCCACCTCGCCGAGGCGGGCGGCGGAGAACCCGTCGGCATCGGTGACCAGCTCCATCACCAGCACGCCGTGGTAATAACCGTACGGCTCGGGCACGCGCACGCCGGCATCGCGCAGCAGGTACAGCGCATCCACCTCGGTGTTCTTCCAGGCCGCTTCCTGCTGCTTGCGGCCGTACTTGCTGGCCTTGCCCACCGCACGCGCCTCGCGGCTGCCGCGCACCTTGCGGCCTTCCTGGTACTGCACGCGCTGCTGGAAGCTGCGCTGGGCCATGTCCTTGTAGACCTTCGCGCAGCGCACGTCGTCGCCGCTGCGTACCACGTACACGGCCGCTTCCTTGCCGCTCTTGAGCGGGCGTAGTACTTCATCGATCACGCCGTCGTCGATCAGCGCGCGCAGTGCTTCGGGGGTTTTCACGGGGTCTCGGGGGCGGCCGGCGCACAGGCGCTCGCTGGGATGGGGGTGGATTTTCGCATTTACCGGTCGCGGCTGCCCAGCGGCCTCCCGGCGGGCCCGTGAGCGTCGCGGATCCGCTTTTTCCAAAGCGCATCACGCCGCAGTAGCCGCGGGCTGCGCTATGGTGCGCGCATACGGCCTTACGGATGGGGGGGAGTGCATGCCGGTCGTGCTGGCGCTGCTGTACGTGCTGTGCCACGGGTTGGTCGTGGCGTTCTGGCCTGGGACGGCCGGTGGCGGATCCTTCGCCTTCCTGACCGCGGCACCGTTGCTGGCCGCGGCCGCCTGCCTGTGGCGGGCCCAGCGCGACCGTGCGGCGCTGGGCTGGCGCGCCACCGCGCTGGCCCTGCTGCTGTGGGCCGGTGGCATGGGCTTCAACATGGTCGATGCGCTCAGCGCCGGCCGCTCCAACATCACCCCCAGCGCCAGCCTGCTGCTGTACGTGCTGTACGGCGTGCCGCTGGTCTTCATCCTGGCCCGGGCACGCCGCGAGCGCTGGACCATCAGCCTCATCGACGGGCTGATGGCCGCCCTGCTGGGCGTGCTGTTCTTCGTGCACACCCAGTCCTTCGCCGACCGCATCGACATCGATGATCAGGCGATGGCCAACATGCAGCACATGTTCGACATCCAGAACCTGTGCATCGCTGCATTTGCCGTGGTGCGCTGGCTTGCCGGCGACGTGCCCGAGCGTCGTGCGTTCTTCCGTGCGCTGGCGCTGTATGCGCTGGGCTACCTGGTGGTGGCGTATTACATCAACCACTACACCGCCGAGCAGTCCTTCGGTGCCTACAACGACCTGCTGATCGACGTGCCGTTCCTGCTGCTGGCGGTGCTGGCCCTGCGCCAGTCCCCGGTGCCGGGGCGGGTGCTGCACCCGCGCCTGTCGCGGCTGGTGCAGGCCGGTGGGCCGATGATCCTGCCATTGCTGCTGCTGGTGGTCGGCACCCTGGTGGTGGACCACGCGCGGCCGCTGGCGGTGGCCGGGTTCGTGGTGGCCACGCTGGGCTTCGGCCTGCGCAGCACCCTGCTGCAGATCGACCTGCTGGAAGGCCAGGCCACCCTCGATCAGCTGGCGCGGCAGGACGGCCTGACCGGCGTGGCCAACCGGCGGCAGTTCGACACCGTGCTGCAGGCCGAATGGAACCGTGCCCGCCGCAGCGGCACCGAGCTGGCGCTGCTGCTGGTGGACATCGACCACTTCAAGGCATTCAACGACCAGCACGGCCACCCGGCCGGCGACCGC
Organism: Stenotrophomonas sp. STEN087; assembly: GCF_056759115.1. Lineage (NCBI taxonomy): Bacteria > Pseudomonadati > Pseudomonadota > Gammaproteobacteria > Lysobacterales > Lysobacteraceae > Stenotrophomonas > Stenotrophomonas sp. STEN087. The sequence goes on from NZ_JBRRCR010000075.1 coordinate 15,096, forward strand.
TGCCTGCGTGCGGTGGCGGCGGTGCTGCAGGCCACCGCCGGGCGCGCGGCCGACAGCGTGGCGCGCTATGGCGGCGAGGAATTCGCGGTGATCGTGCCGGGCAGTCCGCTGTCGGGCGTGCTGGCACTGGCCGAGCGGCTGCGCATGGCGGTGGAAGCGCTGAGCCTGCCCGAAGGCCCGGTCAGCATCAGCATCGGCGTGGCCTACCTGCACCCGCCGGCCACGGCCAGCGCCGACCAGCTGCTGGCCGATGCCGATGCCGGGCTGTACGCCGCCAAGCGCGCCGGCCGCAACCAGGTGACCCTGCACGCACGGGTGCTGGACGACGAGAGCGGCGAGGAAGGCGTGATCGATTGTTGAGGCGGACGCGGCACCGGTAGTTGCCAACCTTGGTTGGCAGCCTTCTGGTCGGGTCAGCCGCCGCGCGTCTCCACCAGCACCGGACACGGCGCGTGGTCCAGCGTCCACTGCGCCACCGAGCTGTCGAGCAGGCGCTGCAGCCGTGAAAGGTGCCGACGGCCGATAACGATCAGGTCGGCGCCCAGCTCGCGCGCCTGGGTGCTGATCACCTCGGCGGGATCGCCTGCCGGCAGCAGCGGGCGGGCATCTACCCCACGCTCGCGCAGCTGTGCGATGGCGTCCTGCAGCAGGCCTTCGGCCTTCGCCCGCTGGCGTTCGGCGGCGGGGTACTCGCGGCGGTCGGCATCGCTGGCATCGGCGGGCAGGGCGAACTCCGGATCGAGCACGCACAGCAGGTGGATGCGGCTGCGCGGTCCGGCAACGTGGGTGACCAGATCCAGCAGGGTGTCGTGCTGGGGGCCGCCGTCGAGGGCGACCAGCAGGGTTGTGAACATGGGGGGCTCCTTGGCAGGGGGTGATGGTCGCCCATGCCGCGCCGTGCACCCATGCCGTGCGGCGCAGGCAATACCTGCACCGGATGCAATCGACATTGACCAAGGGTGTCGTAGAGTCACTCCACCTGTTGGAGACTGCCATGCCCCTGCCTGACCTGAACCTGCTGCTCGCCCTCGACGTCCTGCTGGACGAAGGCAGCGTCGCCGGGGCGGCGCGGCGCATGAACCTCAGTGCCCCGGCCATGAGCCGGACCCTGGGGCGGATCCGCGACGCGCTGGGTGACCCGGTGCTGGTGCGCGCCGGCCGCGGCCTGGCGCCGACCCCGCGCGCGCTGGAGCTGCGCGAACAGGTGCGCGACGTGATCGAGCAGGCGCACCGGGTGTTCCATGACGGCCGCGAAGTGGACATCCAGACCCTGGAGCACACCTTCAGCATCCGCGCCAACGATGTGTTCATCGGCAGCTACGGCGGCCGCCTGCGCGAGGTGTTCCGCCAGCAGGCGCCGCGCTGCACGCTGCGCTTCATGCCCGAAGGCGATACCGATGATGATGCGATGGTGCAGGGGCGGATCGACCTGTTCATCAGCACGGCCGGCAAGCATGCGCCGGAGACCAAGGTGCAGAACCTGTTCACCACGGCGCTGCTGGGTGCGGCGCGCGAGGATCATCCACTGTTCGACGGGGACATCACCGCCGAGCGCTTCGCTGCCTGCGACCACATCTCCGTTTCGCGGCGGGGCATCGCCCATGGTCCGATCGATGATGAACTGGCGCAGCTCGGCCTGAGCCGACGGGTGGCGATGGTGATCCCCACCTTCCATGGCGCGATCTTCGCGGCGGCATCGTCGGATCTGGTGCTGCCGCAGATGCCGAGCGTCATGCTTGATCGCATCACCTACATGGGGCTGCCGCTGCGCATGTTCCCGCTGCCGGTATCGGTGCGTACGGTGGCCCTGGTGCAGGCCTGGCACCCGCGCATGGACAACGATCCGGCACATCGCTGGCTGCGCCGCGCGATCAAGTCGATGTGCGACGCGGACGCTGTGTAGAGCCGAGCCTACGCTCGGCTGCATCGAAGGGCGTGCCGACCAACGGTCGGCACCTACCAGTAATTCACAACCCGTGCGTCTGGCGCACGGCTGGCATCGCATCCACGCCATTTTTCGCAGCAGTGGGCCTGCCTAGACTGCGCTCCCCACATTGACGGAGCGCACGCCATGTCGCTTCACCTGCCGTGCGCTGCACGGATCGGCCGCCGCCGATGAGCGCGGTCGCCCTGCCACGGGCTCCGGCCGCCCCCATTGCCCCCGCCTTCGACCGCCGCATCGTGGTCGGCCTGTGCGGCGTGCTGCTGGTGGTGCTGGTGTCGGGCTTCAACGAGAACATCACCAAGGTCGCGCTGGCCGATATCCGCGGCGCGATGGGTTTCAGCGTCGACGACGGCAGCTGGATCATCAGCGTGTACAGCGCGATGTCGGTCAGCGCCATGGCCTTCGCGCCCTGGTGCGCCGTGACCTTTTCGCTGCGCCGCTTCGCCCTGGTGATGATCGCCGCCTTCATGCTGCTGGGCGTGCTGTGCCCGCTGGCGCCGAACCTGCCGACCTTCCTGCTGCTGCGCGGGCTGCAGGGCCTGGCCGGTGGCGCGCTGCCGCCGCTGCTGATGAGCGTAGCCCTGCGCTTCCTGCCGCCGGGCATCAAGCTGTACGGCCTGGCCGGCTATGCGCTGACGGCGACGTTCGGACCGAGCATGGGCACGCCGCTGGCGGCGCTGTGGGTCGAGCACGCCGGCTGGCAGTTCGCGTTCTGGCAGATCGTGCCGTTCTGCGTGGCCGGCATGGCGATGGTGGGCTGGGGGCTGCCGCAGGACCCGCTGCGGCTGGAACGCTTCGCCCAGTTCAACGGCGTGGGCCTTGCGCTGGGGCTGCCCGCGCTGGTGATGCTGGTGCTGGGCCTGACCCAGGGCGCGCGCCTGAACTGGTTCGACTCATCGTTGATCACGGTGCTGCTGGGCGGTGGCGGCGGCCTGCTGGTGCTGTTCTTCATCAACGAATGGTTCCACCCGCTGCCGTTCTTCAAGCTGCAGCTGCTGGCCCATCGCAACCTCAGCTACTCGCTGGTGACCTGCATCGGCGTGCTGTTCGTGCTGCTGGCAGTCATCTCCATTCCGTCCGGCTACCTGGCCAGCGTGCAGGGCTATCGGCCGCTGCAGACCGCACCGATGCTGCTGTGGGTCGCGCTGCCGCAGGTCATCGCGCTGCCGCTGGTGGCCACCCTGATGAACCAGCGTGCGGTGGATTGCCGCTGGGTGCAGGCGACGGGGCTGGTCCTGCTGGCCGCCGCCTGCTTCATCGGCGCGCACCTGGACGCGCAGTGGAACCGCGACAACTTCCTGTGGGTGCAGCTGCTGCAGGTGGTGGCACAGCCGATGGCGGTGCTGCCGCTGCTGCTGCTGGCCACCACCGGCCTGGCGCCGCAGGACGGTCCCTATGCCTCGGCCTGGTTCAACACCGTCAAGGGCTTTTCCGCAGTGTTTGCCGGCGGCGTGCTCGACGCGGTCGGGCAGTCGCGGCGCCACCTCCATTCCACCGCGCTGGTGGACCACCTGGGCAACCAGCCGTGGCTGCCGGCCAGCACCGATCTGCCCGCCCGCCTGCACGCCCAGGTACAGGCGCTGACCTCGGCCGACCTGTACTGGCTGGTCGCGCTGGTGGCCCTGGGCTGCCTGCCGCTGCTGGCCTGGGCCACCCGCGTCCATCCGCCACGTGCCGTGGCCTGACCCCCTTCGCAAGGAATCCCCCATGACCGTCAACAAGACAACCCTCAACACCGGCCTCGCCCTGGGCGTGCTGGCCCTGGCCATCGGCGGCTGGCTGCTGCTGCGCGACGGGCGCTACCAGCGCACCGACAACGCCTACGTCAATGCCGATTTCACCGTGGTTGCGCCGAAGGTGGCCGGCTTCGTCAGCAGCGTCGACGTGCAGGACAATCAGCGGGTGAAGGCCGGTGACGTGCTGGCCCGCATCGACGACCGCGATTACCAGGTGGCGTTGCAGGCGGCGCGCGCTGATCTGGCCAATGCCCGCGCGCAGCTGGCCAATGCGCAGGCCGCGCTGGCCCAGCAGGGCTCGCTGATCGAACAGGCCCGTGCCAGCGTTGATGTCAGCCGCTCAGAGCTGACCCTGGCCAGCGCCGACCAGCAGCGCTACCGCGAACTGGCCCGCGATGGTGCCGGCACCGTGCAGAACGCGCAGCAGGCGCAGTCGAAGCGGGCCGTGGCCAACGCCCACCTGCAGCAGGGGCAGGCCGCGTTGAGCACCGCACGCCAGCGCACCGACATCCTGGCCGCCGGCGTGCAGTCGGCACAGGCCGCGGTGCAGCGCGCCGAAGCGGCACAGGCACGCGCGGAGCTGGACCTTTCCCACACCGAGCTGCGCGCGCCGATTGACGGTGTGGTCGGCCGCCGTGCGGTGCGCGTCGGTGCCTATCTGACCCCCGGTACGGCGGTGGCCGCAGTGGTGCCGCTGCAGCGCGCCTTCGTGGTCGCCAACTTCCAGGAAACGCAGATGACCCGCATGCACGCCGGGCAGCCGGTGGAGCTGACGGTGGACGTGTTCCCCGGCACGCGCCTGTACGGCCACATCGACAGCATTGCCCCGGCCACCGGCGTGACCTTTGCCGCCGTTGCGCCGGAAAACGCCACCGGCAATTTCACCAAGGTGGTGCAGCGCATCCCGGTGAAGATCGTGCTGGAGCCGGGCCAGCCGCTGGCGGAGCAGCTGCGCGCCGGCATGTCGGTGGAGGCGCGTGTGGACCTGCAGGGCGGGGAGGGCGCATGAACGCCCCGAGCGTGATGAAGACCCTGGCCACTGCGGCGCTGTGCCTGGCCGTGGCGGCCTGCACGATGGGCCCGGACTTCGTACGGCCGCAGGCCCAGCTGCCGGCACAGTGGCAGGGTGACGCCGTGGCCACTGCGACCCTCGACGACGATGCGGCGTGGTGGGCGGGCTTCGATGATCCGCTGCTGGGGCAGCTTGCGCAGCAGGTGCTGCAGTCCAACCTGGACCTGCAACTGGCGGCCAACCGCGTGCAGCAGAGCCGCGCGGCGCGTGGCATCAGCGCTGCCGACCGGCTGCCCTCGGTGGCGGCCAGCGCCAGTGGCGTGCGTGCGCGTAACAGCGAGGTGGGCCTGAGCGATCCGTCCGGCAACGCCGGCCGCGAAGACTACGGCCTGTTCCAGGCCGGCATCGGCCTGAGCTGGGAACTGGACCTGTGGGGCCGCGTGCGCCGCCAGGTGGAAGCCGCCGACGCGCGCGTGCAGATGGCCGAGGAGGATGCGCATGCCGTGCGCATCGCGCTGCTGGCCGAAACCGCGCGATCCTACCTGCAGCTGCGCGCAACCTCGCAGCTGCTGGCGATCACCGAGGACAACCTGGGCATCGCCGCCGACATCCAGCGGCTGACCGAGGCGCGGCAGCGCCAGGGCGTGGCCAGCACGCTGCAGGTATCAAGCGCGGCGGCGCAGGTGGCCGCGCTGCAGGCACGCGTCGCGCCGCTGCGGCACCGGCAATCGCAGCTGCGCAACGCGCTGGCGTTCCTGCTGGCCAGGCCGCCGCAGGCGCTGGATGCGCAGCTGCAGGACGTGCGCAGCGACTGGCCGGCACTGCCCGACGTGGCCGTGGGCCTGCCCAGTGAACTGGCCGAACGCCGACCGGACATCCGCCGCGCTGAAGCAGCGTTGCATGCGGCCACCGCGAACATCGGCGTGGCCAAGGCCAGCTTTCTGCCGCGCATCACCTTGAATGGCGATGCCGGTTTCCAGGCCAAGCAGCTGGATGACCTGGACGGCTGGGATGCGCACCGCTTCAGCATCGGTCCGTCGATCAGCCTGCCGATCTTCCAGGGTGGGCGGTTGAAGGCAAACCTGGCGCTGAGCCGGCTGCAACAGCAGCAGTCCGCGCTGCAGTTCCAGCGCACGGTGCTGCAGGCCTGGCATGAAGTGGACGATGCCATCGATGGCTACGCGGCCGAGCAGCAGCGCACGACGCAGCTGCAGGTGGCGGTGGCGCAGAGCGAGACGGCCCAGGGGGCGGCGCGGCGCCAGTACCAGGCTGGTGTGGTCGACATGCTGGATGTGCTGAGCACCCAGCGCATCGCGCTGGACAACCAGGCCGCGCTGGCCAACAGCCAGGCCACGGCCGCGATAGCAAGGGTGGAGCTGTACCGCGCGCTGGGCGGCGGCTGGTAACGACATGGAATCGCGGGGGGGGGGGCCCGGGCCCGCCAGCACGCGGGGGCCGGCCCCGCCCGGCCGCGGGGGGGGGGGGGGACCGCCCCGCCGCGCCGCGGGGG
>NZ_JBRRCR010000076.1:0-20877 GCF_056759115.1 Stenotrophomonas sp. STEN087
CCCCCCCCCCACCCGCGGGGGCGCGCTTTTTCCCCCCCCCGGGTCGCCCCCCCCGCGGGCCCCCCCCCCCCGCCCCCGGGGGGGCCGGCCCCCCGTCCCCGGCCATCCGGCCCCCCCACCCCGTACCCAGAGCGCCTGCATGATCCAGAACGACATCGTCGTCTTCGGTTTGATCGCCGCCACCCTCGGTGCCGTGTTCTGGACCGCCTCGCGCGAACAAGGTGCGTGGAAGCGCTTCTACACCTTCGTGCCAGCCTTGCTGCTGTGCTACCTCATTCCCGGCATCTACAACACCGTCGGCCTCATCGACGGGCAGAACACCAAGCTCTACAACCCCATCGCACGCGACATCCTGCTGCCGGCGGCGCTGATCCTGCTGACCCTGGCGGTGGACATCAAGGGCATCCTGCGGCTGGGCCCGAAGCTGGTGCTGATGTACCTGGGCGCCTCCGCCAGCATCATGCTCGGCGCGGTGGTGGCCTTCCTGGTGATGCGCGCGATCCATCCCGATACCGTGGCCGGCGATACCTGGGCCGGCATGGCCGCACTGGCCGGCAGCTGGATCGGTGGCGGCGCCAACATGCTGGCGATGCGCGAAGTCTTTGATGTCAACGCGACCACCTTCGGCCAGTTCGCCGTGGTCGATGTCGGCGTGGGTTATGTGTGGATGGCCGCGCTGATCTTCCTGGCCGGGCGTGCGGCGAAGATCGATGCGCGCAGTGGCGCCGATACCTCGGCCATCGATGAACTGAAGGCGCGCATCGCGCGCTTCCAGGCCGAGCACGAGCGCATTCCCAGCCTGACCGACCTGATGCTGATCGTGGCGGTGGCCTTCGGCGGCGTCGGCCTGTCGCACGCCATCGGCGCGCCGCTCGCGGCATGGTTCAAGGCCAATGTCAGCTGGGCCTCGCAGTTCAGCCTGGATGCGCCGTTCGTGTGGGTGGTGGTGCTGTCGACCACGCTGGGCCTGAGCCTGAGCTTCACCCGCGCGCGCACCCTGGAAGGTGCGGGCGCCTCGCGCCTGGGCTCGCTGCTGCTGTACTTCCTGATCGCCTGCATCGGCATGCAGATGGATCTGCTGGCGCTGCTGGACCGCCCGTGGCTGTTCCTGCTCGGCATCATCTGGATCGCCGTGCACATCGCCCTGCTGTGGTGCCTGGGCAAGCTGCTGAAGGTGCCGTTCTTCTACTTCGCCATCGGTTCGCAGTCGAACATCGGTGGCCCGGCCTCGGCGCCGGTGGTGGCCGCGGCCTTCCATCCGGCATTGGCGCCGGTGGGCGTACTGCTGGGCACGATGGGCTATGCCACCGGCACGTACCTGGCGTACATCGTCGGCATCACCCTGCGCGCGCTGGCCGGGCAGGGCTGATCGTGGACGGGGTGATGGGGTCAGATCCCTTTTGCGCAGCAAAAGGGATCTGACCCCGGTTCACGGTGCGTCACGCCACCGGCAACCCGCGTTCGATCAACCACGCCCGCGCGTCTTCCGCGTCCTGCTCGAACCACGCCTTGGTCGACCCCAACCGGTACGTATACCCCCACGCATCCATGTCGGCCATCAGCTGTTCGCTGCCCACGCCGGGCAGCTGCCCGGCCAGCACGATCTGCAGGTAGCAGGTGGCATCTTCCTCGGGCACCGAGTCGGTGGCGTCGGTATGCACCTGCGCGCGCCGCTCCGGCGGCAGCACGATCAGGTGGCAGGCTTCGTGCAGCATCGAATGCACCGGCGTGTCGTCGCGCACGTAGACGTCGCTGGCGATGATGCCGGCCTCCGGTTCGCCCCAGTAGCTGCCGGGAATCGGCGCACCGGCCGCCACGTGGTGCAGGCGCAGGTCATGCGCGGCGAGCAGGCGCTGTGCATCGGCGAAGGCGATATCGCCGACGCGGGTGACGTTCGGTTCGGGTGCGGTGTCGGTCATGCGGGGTCACACGGCCCCGCCCATGCAGGCACGGGCGGGGCAGGGGGTCAGGGTTTTTCCGGGCCTTCGGGCAGCGCCACGGAGATGTCCAGCACGTCGTGCTGGCCATCCTTCACCAGGTCGACCTTCACCGCGTCGACGTCGATGTTGACGTACTTCTTGATCACTTCCAGCAGCTCGCGCTGCAGCAGCGGCAGGTAGTCCGGGCCGCCGCGGTTGCTGCGTTCCTGCGCGATGATGATCTGCAGGCGGTTCTTCGCGGTTTCGGCGGTGGTCTTCTTCGCTTTGAGGAAATCGAACAGGCCCATGCTTACCCTCCGAACAGCTTGCTGAAGAAGCCCTTCTTCTCGACGTTGGTGAAGCGCATCGGGCGCTCTTCGCCGAGGATGCGTGCAACGGCATCGTCGTAGGCCTGGCCGGCGGCCGATTCCACGTCCAGGATGACCGGCTCGCCCTTGTTGGAGGCATTGAGCACGTCGCCCGATTCGGGGATCACGCCGATCGCCTTCAGGCCCAGCACTTCCTCGACGTCGGCGATGCTCAGCATCTCACCGCTTTCCACGCGCACCGGGGTGTAGCGGGTAAGCAGCAGGAAGGCCGGCACGTTCTGGCCGGATTCGGCCTTGTGGGTCTTCGAATCCAGCAGGCCGATGATGCGGTCCGAGTCGCGCACCGAGGACACTTCCGGGTTCACCACGACCACGGCGCGGTCGGCGAAGTACATCGCCAGGAAGGCGCCCTTCTCGATGCCCGCCGGGGAGTCGCAGATGATGTAGTCGAAGCCGTCGGCGGCCAGGTCCTTCAGGACCTTGCCCACGCCTTCCTGGGTCAGCGCATCCTTGTCGCGGGTCTGCGAGGCAGCCAGCACGTACAGGTTGTCGAAGCGCTTGTCCTTGATGAGGGCCTGCTTGAGGGTCGCTTCGCCGTGCACGACGTTGACGAAGTCGTATACCACGCGGCGCTCGCAACCCATGATCAGGTCGAGGTTGCGCAGGCCGACGTCGAAGTCGATCACGGCCACCTTCTTGCCGCGCCGTGCGAGGCCGCAGGCCAGGCTCGCGCTGGAAGTGGTCTTGCCGACGCCGCCCTTGCCGGAGGTGACTACGATGATTTCAGCCAAAGGACTTCTCCTGATGATTCTGTTTTGGGGCTGCGTCAGTCCAGCGCAGCGATCTTGATCTGGTCCTGTTCCAGCCACACCTGCACGGCCTTGCCGCGCAGGTTGTCCGGCACATCGTCCAGTACCTTGTAGTGGCCTGCAATGGCGACCAGTTCCGCATGGAAATCACGGCAGAAAATACGTGCCGCGGTGTTGCCCTGGGCCCCTGCCAGCGCGCGGCCGCGCAGGGTCCCGTAGATATGGATGCTGCCGTCGGCGATGACCTCGGCGCCTGCGCCGACGGTGGCCATCACGGTCAGGTCGCAGTTTTCCGCGTACAGCTGCTGGCCCGAGCGCACGTTGCCCAGCTGCATGCGGCCCGGCTGCGGTGCGGCCGCATCGGCGGCGTTGCCCACCGGTGCGACGGGAGCCGGGGCCGGTTCGGCCTTGGCGGCGCGACGCGGTTCCGGTGCGGGCGCGGGCGGCGGCGGGGCCGGTTCGGCCTCGGCACGCTCGTACTGCGCGCGGAACTTGGCCAGCAACGGCAGGCCCAGCTGCTGCGAGAGCAGGTCGACCGCGGTGGTGCCATAGGCCAGCGCCACCGGCAGCACGCCGGCGCTGCGCAGCCCGTCCACCAGCGCCTGCGCGGTGGCCACGTCGGGCACCTGGCTCAGGCCGCCGAAGTCGAGGATGACCGCCGCACGGCCGAACAGCTTCGGCGCACGGTTCACCCGCTCCTGCATTTCCTGCACGAGGCGTTCGACATCAAGGGTACGGATGCGCAGGTTGGCGATGCCCACCTGGCCGATCTTCAGTTCACCGGCCTGTTCGTAATCGAAATTCACCGCCACGCTCAGGTCCCCGTCGGCCGCTGTGCCTGCACCGGCAGCTGCCGGTCACGCGCCCATGCCACATCCGGCAGCTTGCCGCCGTAGGTCTCGTGGACCCACGGGTAGCTGCACAGTTCCTTGGCCAGCATGCTGGCGCGCACGTCGACGTGCGGCATGGTGTTCTGGCCCAGCTCGCGGAAGCCGAAGCTGCCGTGGAAGAGCAGGGCGGCGTCGGCGCCGTGGTCCAGGAACACCTCGCAGGTCATCTGCGGGTAGCGCAGCTCGGCAAAGCTCTGCGCATCGGCATAGAACGCACGGCCGACGCCACCACCGCGACGGCGACTGGCGACCACGATGCGGTCGATATAGAAGAAGGGCGTGGCCAGCTGCTGCTTGAACCAGGCGAAGTTGCTGCTGTCGTGCTGGCTGTCGCTGCCGAAGCCGATCAGGAAGCCGGCCAGGTTGCCGTCGCGCTCGGCGACGCGGAAATACTCAGCGGTATCGTAGAACAGGTGCAGGCGTGCGGCATCCAGCGGAAGGATGGCCAGGCCAGCATTGTTGTTCAAAGCCAGGACGGAATCGAGCTCGTGCTCGCGCACGTCGCGGATGACAATCGACATTGTGACTCCGTGGGGTAACGCGGTTGGTCCATCAACGGACCCTGCGCACGATTATTGCATGCCCGGGGCGGGCTGCGGCATGAACAGGGGGAAGGGCATGCATGACTTCCGCCAGAGTGCAGCAGGAGGGCTTCAACCGTAGAGTGCTGGCATGTTGGGAGTCCTCAGCCATACCCGTGTCCTGCGACTGGCCGGCCTGTTCACCTGGGTCATGGTCGGCCTGCCCCTGGCCTATTCGCAGTTCGAGAACCTGCACGCCCGTGCCGACATGGGCGGCTGGGCCGTGCTGCTGTTCCTGGCCTACCTGTCCTTCGGCGCGGCCTACTTCCGCCTGACCCGCTCGCTGCGCAGCGACAGCCACACCACCTGGCTGGACCGCGGCCTGCTGCTGCTGCTCACCGTGTCCGCGCTGGGGGTCAGCTTCCTCAGCGGCTCGGGCCTGGGCAGCATCCTGATGATGGTCGCCGCCGGGGTCATCCCGTGGATGCTGTCGGTGCGGCTGGGCGTGCTGTGGCTGCTGGTCAGCCAGCTGGCGGTGGCGCCGGTCTATTACATGCTGCTGCGCTTCCCGCTGTTCGAGGCGGTGATGCAGTCGCTGCTGTATGGCGGCTTTTCCATGTTCATCTTCGTGACCAGCCTGGTCGCGCGGCAGCAGACCGAGGCCCGCGACGAGCAGCGCCGCCTGAACGCCGAGCTGCGCGCGACCCGCGCCCTGCTGGCCGAAAGCGCGCGGGTCAACGAGCGCACGCGCATCTCGCGCGAGCTGCACGACGTGCTGGGCCACCAGCTGACCGCGCTGACCCTGAACCTGGAAGTGGCCGGGCACCTGGCCGAGGGCCAGGCGCTGGAACACGTCAAGCGCTCGCACACCCTGGCCAAGCTGCTGCTGGGCAACGTGCGCGAGGTGGTCAGTCAACTGCGCGAGACCGGCGCCATCGACCTGGCCGCCGCGCTGCGCCCGCTGACCGAGAACGTGCCCTCGCTGGACATCGTGCTGGACGTGGAGGAGCCGCTGAACGTGGAAGACCCGCAGCGCGCCCACGTGCTGCTGCGCTGCACCCAGGAAATCATCACCAACGCGGTGCGCCACGCCCAGGCGCGCCACCTGTGGATCCGGGTGTACCGTGAGGTGCCGGGCCTGGTGGTGGTGGACGCCCGCGACGACGGCGTCGGCGCACAGATGGTCAATGCGGGCAATGGCTTGCGCGGGATGCGCGAACGCCTGCAACAATGTGGTGGCCAGCTGCAGGTGGATACCCACCCCGGCGAAGGCTTCCGCCTGCGGGCCACGGTTCCGGCAACGGTACTGGCGGCCCTCACCGAGGTTCCTGAAGGAGTGCGTTGATGATTCGCGTCTGCCTGGTCGATGACCAAACCCTGGTGCGGCAGGGAATCCGCTCCCTGCTGGCGCTCGACGACGGTATCGAAGTGGTGGCCGAGGCCGCCGATGGCCGCCAGGCCGTCGAACTGGTGCCGCAGGTGCGTCCGGACGTGGTCCTGATGGACATGCGCATGCCGGTGATGTCCGGCCTGGAGGCGCTGCAGGTACTGTCGCGCCAGGAGCAGCTGCCGCCGACCATCATCCTGACCACCTTCGACGACGACCAGCTGGTGCTGGCCGGGCTGAAGGCCGGTGCCAAGGGCTACCTGCTCAAGGACGTCACCCTGGCGCAGCTGGTCGGTGCCATCCGCACCGTGGCCGAAGGCGGTTCGCTGGTGCAGCCGGCGGTGACCCAGCGCCTGCTGTCGGGCCTGGAGCACATGCGCAACGACTTCGTCAGCCTGGACCGCCCGGACCCGCTGACCGACCGCGAGACCGAGATCCTGCGCCTGATGGCCAGCGGTTTCTCCAACAAGGAGATCGCCAATTCATTGGGGGTCGCCGAAGGGACCATCAAGAATCACGTGTCCAACATCCTGTCCAAGCTGGGGGTGCGCGACCGCACCCGCGCCGTGCTGAAGGCGTTCGAACTTCAGCTGGTCTGAAAAAGTCCTTTTGCGACAACGATTTGGGCCGAGCCCGGGGCGCCGGAGCGGGGTGCCCCCTACTTGCGGGGGCCCCGGATGCGTTACTCTTCAAAATCTTTGTCCATACAAATCCGCAGCCGGCACGGAAACCGGTGCGCCAATCCGATAAACAATGCCTGCGAAGCCTGCTAGGATTGGCGCTTCGCTTCAATCAACCCGGCCGTGGGATCGGCCCCGGAGACTCTCTGAATGACCCGTATTATCGAGTTCCTGATCGCCTTGGGGATCGTGGCTGGCCTGTTCGTCATTATTGGCGTCTGTCTGCCGGGCGAGCGTCACATCACCGAAAGCATCGAGACCAACCGCAAGATGACGATCGTGTACGACACGGTCAACAGCCTGCGCCGCTTCAAGGACTGGAACCCGCTGGTACTGCGCGATCCCGCCGTTGATCTGAAGCTGTCCGGCCCGGCCTCCGGCGTCGGTGCCACTCTCGACTTCTCCTCCAAGGACCTGGGCAACGGTTCCTGGAAGATCACCGAGTCGGAAGAGAACAAGCGCGTTGTGATCGCCGTCGAGGACCCGACCAAGGGCCACGACAAGGTCACCACGTTCACCCTGGAGCCGACCGGCAAGGGTGGCCGTAACGTCAAGATCACCCAGGATTACTCGGTGAAGTACGGCTTCGACCTGTTCGGCCGCTACGCAGGCCTGTATGTCAGCCGCCAGATCGGCGATGACATCAAGATGGGTCTGTCGCGCATGGCGAACATGCTGGCCACCGTGCCGAACGTCGATTACCGCACCGCCGAAGCCCCGCTGACCGATCTGGCGATCGTGGAAGTGCCGGCCGAAGACCTGCTGGTCGTCAACGCCGGTAACGTCGACCGCGGCCAGGACACCATCACCAAGTCCATCAAGGACAACCAGGAGTGGATCAAGCGCGTGATGGAGGCCAATGGTCTCGAAGCCGCTGGCCCGTTCCGCATCATCACCACCGATTTCGGTGCTGAGAAGTACGCCTTCGACATCGCCCAGCCGGTGAAGAAGAAGGGTACCGAAGGCACTGCCGCTGAAGAACTCAGCGTCAAGATCGACGGTGGCGCACCGGTGAAGTACGTCCGCGTTGCTCCGCATCGTTCGGCCCACGCGGCCTACACCGGCCACATGGCTGGCCTGGACATCGCCCGCAACGCACTGCGTGCCTGGGCTGTGACCAACGGTTCGGAAGTGGTCGATCGCCCGTACGAATCCTGGAAGGACGGTCTGGACAAGTCGTTCACCCCGGAAGGTACCTACGACATCTACTGGGCCGTCAAGTAAGCCTCGGCTGACCCATGTAATGTTGGATACGAAAACGCGCCGCTTCCTGCGGCGCGTTTTTTTTTGATCTGCGCCCCGTGGGGCGCTGCGCAAGGAGCAGTCATGTTCAATCCGGAACGACGCGCGCGTAAGCCTTCCCTGCTGGCCTGCCTGGGCGCGCTGCTGGCAGCGGCCTCGATCGGCCTGTCCGCCTACGCGGCGCACGGCGTGGCCGATCCGCTGGCCCAGCAGCATCTGAACATGGCCGCGCTGTATGCCTTCGCCCACGGCGCGGTGCTGCTGGCGTTGGGCCCGCGCGCGCAGGGGGCGATCGCCCACCTGGGGCTGTATGTGCTGCTGCTGGGCGTGCTGCTGTTCTCCGGCAGCCTGGCCGGTGCGGCCCTGTGGCAGTGGCCGACGCGGCTGGCGCCGGTGGGCGGCACCACGCTGATGGCAGGGTGGGTGCTGCTGGCGATCAACGCGCTGAGGCGCTGACGGCCGTTGCGACCATGGCCGCCGGGCATGGCCCGGCGCTACCCGGTGGGTCAGCGTGAACCGTGTAGAGCCGAGCCCATGCTCGGCTGCGTTTGATCGGGGCCGACCATGGGCTTGGCGCTACAGTCAGCCGTTCCAGCACCAGTGCCACGGCTCGTAGACGATGCCGTGCGGGTTGTCGCGGGGGTAACTCAGGCTGAAACCATGCGCTCCGGCATTCGCCTGCAGCCAGGCAAACGCGTCCGTTGCTTCGAAGGTTTCTTCGGCCGGGGCATCGCCCGGCGTGCCGATGTCCAGCGCGTGGCCGCTGTGGTGTTCACTGAACCCCGGTGCCGCGTTGACCTTGAGGATCTCGGCCACGCCCAGCCCACGCGCGAGTTTCCGTTCGAAGATGCCCAGCTGGTAGGCGTGGCTGCGGAAGCCGGAGATCGCATCCAGCGCCACCCCATCGCGCGCGGCATGAACGCGCATGCGGCGCCAGCCCTGCGCGGCACCACGGCGCAGCCACAGCGGTCGGCCGAAGCGGTCGCGGCCAGCAGAATGCAGCACGCAGGGTTCGGCTTCCAGCGCCAGGCCGCTGTCCTGCGCGTATTCCTGCACATCCAGCCCCAGCTGCTGCAGGCGCTGCTGCAGGCCGGCCAGCGGCAGCCACTGTGCGTCCAGGGTCGCCGCAAACGGGCGCGCTTCGGCAGCGCCGTCCAGCAGTGCCAGTGCATCTTCCACGCCGGGTTCGCGCGGCAGGTGCGGCACCAGCGAATGCACGCCCTGCGGCAACACCGCGGCTAGGTAGCGGCCATCGCGCTTGCGCCGCAGCACCCAGCGCGCAAGCGCCAGCAGGCGCGCATCGAGGTTGCTGCGCGCACGCAGCAGGGCGGCCGGCCACAGTTCCACGGCCTCGGTGTTGATCAGCAGGGGGGCATGACGGTGCATGCCCGCAGCTTACTGCGGTGGCGTGGTGCCAGCCACCTTGCGCAGCGCGTCCAGCAGGGCATGTGGCCGGTCCAGGCTGAGCAGCAGGGTGCTGCCGCCGCGCACCGGAATCACCAGCGTGTGCTGGCGATCAGTAATCAGGGCAAAGCCCTTGCTGCCGCCCTGCAGGCGGAAGTGCCCGGAATAGAAGCCCGGCATCGAGTAGCCGTTGGTCTTCATGCGCAGGCCATAGCGGCGGTCGCGGCCAAGGTCGACCACCTCGGCCTGGTCCAGCTGCATCTGCGCCACCGGCGTGCGGCGACGGTACAGGGTCGAGCGCACGTCCAGCACATCGCCCGCCAGGCTGACCCGGCGGCGGAAGAACGCGACGCCCAGGCCCGCACCGATCAGCACCAGCGTCGCCAGGCTCCAGGCCGCGCTGCCCCACATCCGGAAGAACGGCGGCGACAGGGTGATTTCCATCCACGGCGCATCGGCGGGTGCGTCCTTCAGTTCGGCCCAGACACAGAGGGCAAAGACCACCAGCAGCGGACCGAGGATCCACAGCACGCGCAGCGGCGAACTCTCTGCAATGTCGAACGTGCGCGGATCGCTGCCACTCATCGCTGCGCCTCCACCCAGTGCGCCACATCGGCGATCAGCGCCGGGTCGACGTGCCCTGGCTGGGCGTACTCCTTCAGCGAGCTCGGGCCGGTGCCGGCCACGCCGATATGGTTCAGGGCCGGGTAGGCCTGCCACTGCACATCCTTGCGGCCCTGCAGCGCCTGCTTCCACAGCTGCCAATCGGCGTCGGGCACCTGGAAATCGCGGCCACCGTGCAGCATCAGCAGCGGCGTGCGCAGTGCCTTGG
Organism: Stenotrophomonas sp. STEN087; assembly: GCF_056759115.1. NCBI lineage: Bacteria > Pseudomonadati > Pseudomonadota > Gammaproteobacteria > Lysobacterales > Lysobacteraceae > Stenotrophomonas > Stenotrophomonas sp. STEN087. Next base: position 10,014 of record NZ_JBRRCR010000076.1, read on the forward strand.
CATCGGCCCGAGCGTTGACTGCTTCGATGCTCTTCCAGAACGTCTGCGGCACGCCCAGCGGCAGTTCGCTGGCGGCGACCGGTGCGCTGCCGCGGGCGGCGGCGATCTGGGCGTCCAGTTTGTCCAGGAAGGCCTGTTCCGGCGCGCTGATGTCACCGTCCAGGCTGAGCAGGTAGCGGTTCTGCTCGGGCAGCAGGTCCAGCAGCGTGCGTGCCGGCGCGGCCCAGAGGATCGCGCCGCGCGCCTGCGGCCAGCGGCTGGCGATGCGCGGGGCCAGCATGCCGCCCTGGCTGTGGCCGAGCACGAACACGCGGCGGCCATCGATGCGCGGATCGGCGGCGAGCGCGGTCAGTGCGGCCACCGCGTCATCGGTGGTTTCGTCATCGACGGTGAAACTGCCGCCCTGGAAATCCTGCGGGCGGGCGAGGGTGCGCTTGTCGTAGCGCAGCACCGCGATGCCCTGCGCGGCCAGGCCGCGGGCGATGTCCAGGAATGGGCGGCTGGCGCCGATCGTTTCGTCACGGTCCTGCGGGCCCGAGCCATGCACCAGCAGCACCGCCGGGAACGGTCCCTTGCCCTTCGGCAGGGCCAGCGTGCCCGGCAATGCGCCGCGCGCCTGCGCCACGCTGAAATCGGCCTCGCTGTAGTTCGCGTCGACCGGCGGCGGCGCTGCCTTGGCTGCCGGGGCAGGGCGCAGCATCAGGCCGGCGACCTTGTCCTGCGCGTCCACTGCGACCTGCGCGACCACCGCGCCGCTGGCGAACTGCAGCGGTACCTCCACCACGTGCACGCCCTGCTGTTCGCTGCTGTGGGCAGCGCCGCGCTGCTTCAGCTCACCCAGCGATTGCCACAGCGCCTGCAGCTTGTCGGCCGGCACGGCGCTGGCCATCTGCGGGGTGAACATCGCTTCGGCCTCGGCCATGCGCCCGGCCTGCAGGTGGTCCAGCAGCTGCGAGGCCACCTGCTGCGGCTCGGCGGCGAGGGCGTTGCCGCTGAAGGCGGCCAGTGCGACGGCGAACAGGTAGCAGTGCAGGCGCATGGTTACTGCTCCTTCTTGAAGATCAGCATGGCCGGGCGCATCGGCGCCGGGATGATGATGTTGACCAGTTCCCAGCCGAGCTGGCCCTGGCGGCTCAGTTCGGCCTGGATGTCCTCCGGCTTCTGCAGGCCCATCAGCGATGTTTTGACTTCAACGGTCAGGTAGCTCCAGCGCTTGCTCATTCCTTGTCCTCCGACGATGGCTTGGGTTTCGGCAGGCGTCCTGCCTTGCGCAGGGCGTCGCGCAGCACGTATTCGATCTGCGCGTTGAGGCTGCGCAACTCGTCGTCAGCCCAGCGCTGCGCGGCGGCCAGGACATCGGCGTTGATACGCAGCGGATAGGCTTTCTTCTCACTCATGCAAGCTCCTGGCGGGGCGGTGGAGCGCCCCGTTGCGAGGGTTCAGTACAGCGAACCAGCGTTGACGATCGGCTGGGTGCCACGGTCCGAGCACAGCACGGTCAGCAGGTTGCTGACCATGTGCGCCTTGCGTTCCTCATCCAGCTGCACCACGCCGTTCTTCTGCAGTTCGGCCAGGGCCATTTCAACCATGCCCACGGCACCGGCGACGATGCGGGTACGCGCGGCGATCACCGCGTTGGCCTGCTGGCGCTGCAGCATTGCCTGGGCGATCTCGGCGGCGTAGGCCAGGTGGCTGATGCGCGCGTCGATCACCTGCACGCCGGCATCGGCCAGGCGCTCGGCCAGCTCGTTCTTCAGGTGCTGGGAAATCTCGCTGGCGTGGCTGCGCAGGGCCAGCTGGCCCTCTTCATGCTGGTCGTACGGGTAGCTGGTGGCCATCGCGCGCAGGGCGGATTCGGACTGGATGTGCACGAAGCTCTCGTAGTCGTCCACGTTGTAGACCGCCTCGGAGGCATCGATCACCTGCCAGACGATCACCGCGGCGATCTCGATCGGGCTGCCGTCCAGCTCGTTGACCTTCAGCTTGCCGCTTTCGAAGTTGCGCACGCGCTGGCTGACCCGGCGCTTGCTGTAGAAGGGGTTGTTCCAGCGCAGGCCGTTGTCCTTGACGGTGCCCACGTACTTGCCGAACAGGCTCAGCACCGCCGCCTGGTTGGGCTGCACGGTGTACAGGCCGGCCATGGCGAAGATCGCCAGCGCGCCGATCAGCAGCCCGCCGAACAGCATCAGCAGGTTGGGCGAGCCGGTGCTGGCCTTGGCTGCGATGCCGAGCACGAACAGCGCACCGCCGGCCAGGACGACCAGCAGGGTGAGGGCCAGCATGCCCAGGCCGCTGGGGGAGGAGAGCGACTTCTCTTTCATGGCAGTACGTCCTTGAGGGTTCGGAAAAAAGATATCAAATTGATATCAGTCCGCAAGTGCCGTTCGTCGGCTGGCCGGGGGCAGACCGGCTAGAATGCCCACCCGCCTTCACATCGCTGCCGGACCCCCGCCATGGCCAAGCTTGGAACCCCGTTGTCCCCCTCCGCCACCCGCGTACTGCTGCTGGGCTCGGGCGAACTTGGCAAGGAAGTGGCCATCGAACTGCAGCGCCTGGGCGTGGAGGTCATTGCCGCCGACCGCTATGCCGATGCCCCGGCCATGCAGGTCGCGCACCGCTCGCACGTGATCGACATGCTCGATGCGATGGCGCTGCGCGCGCTGATCGCCCAGGAACAGCCGCACCTGGTGGTGCCGGAAATCGAGGCCATCCACACCGAGACCCTGGTCCAGCTGGAACAGGAGCAGGGCCTGCGGGTGATCCCGACCGCACGCGCCGCACGCCTGACCATGGACCGCGAAGGCATCCGCCGCCTGGCCGCCGAGACCCTGGGCCTGCCGACCTCGCCGTACCGCTTCGTCGATACCGAAGCCGAGTACCGCGCCGCCGTGGCCGCCATCGGCCTGCCGTGCGTGGTCAAGCCGGTGATGTCGTCCTCCGGCAAGGGCCAGAGCACCCTGCGCAGCGAGGCGGACATCGCCCCGGCGTGGGACTACGCGCAGACCGGCGGCCGTGCCGGTGCCGGCCGCTGCATCGTCGAGGGCTTCATCGATTTCGATTACGAGATCACCCTGCTGACCGTGCGCCATGCCGGCGGCACCTCGTTCTGCGCGCCGATCGGCCACCTGCAGAAGGACGGTGACTACCGCGAAAGCTGGCAGCCGCAGCCGATGTCCAGCGCGGCGCTGGCGCGTGCGGAGGAGATCTCGCGCGCGATCACCGACGACCTCGGCGGCTGGGGCCTGTTCGGCGTCGAGCTGTTCGTGAAGGGCGACGAGGTGTGGTTCAGCGAAGTCTCGCCGCGCCCGCACGACACCGGGCTGGTGACCCTGGTCTCACAGGAGCTGAGCGAATTCGCCCTGCACGCACGCGCGATCCTGGGTCTGCCGATTCCGGTGATCCGCCAGAGCGGCCCGTCGGCCTCGTGCGCGCTGCTGGCGCATGGCGAAGGCGTGCCGTACTTCAACAACGTGGCCGCTGCGCTGCAGGTGCCGGACACCGCCGTGCGCCTGTTCGGCAAGCCGAGTGTGCATGGCCACCGCCGCGTGGGCGTGACCCTGGCGCGTGCGGAAAGCATCGACGAAGCGCGTTCGATCGCGCGTGATGCCGCCGAAGCCATCGGCGTCGAGCTGCGCCCGTAAGAAGGTAGCGCCGGGCCATGCCCGGCGCTGCATCCCGGTAGGTACCGACCGTTGGTAGGTGCTCTTCATCCCGGTGGGTACCGACCGTTGGTCGGTACGCTTTTCATGCTTGAAAGCCGCCGGGCATGGCCCGGCGCTACCGGTTATTTGACGTCCACCCACACCAGGTGGTGGTCGCTGCCGTCGGCGATCTTCGCTTCCGGGCTTTCATTGGCCGGCCAGAAGATGCCGCTGCCGACGTACTCGAAGCCGGTCGAGGGCAGCACGTAATCCAGGCGCATGGTGCCGGACTTCGGGCCGAAATCGCCGGTGGCGTGGAACGGCGCGCCCTTGCGCACGATGCCCTTGGCCGCATAGGCCAGGCTGGTCTGCTCGCCACCGACGCTGCGCGGGGTGGGGTAGCGCAGCACGCGCGGGTTCTCGATCAGGTTGACGATGGCGTCGTGGCGGCCGTCGCCGTCCACCGGGTCGTTGTTCAGATCGCCGAAGATCACGAAGCGCGCGTCCTGGGCCAGGCCGCCGCAGTGGCCCTTGTCATCGCACAGCCACGGCTTGTCGCCAGCCGACAGGTATTCCTGCCACAGGCGCAGTTCGTCGTGGTTGCGCGCGGCATTGCGCTTTTCCGGGCCATCGAACACCGGCGGCGTCGGGTGCGAGACCAGCGCGTGGACCACGCCGCCCGGGGTCTTCACCGGCACGTCCCAATGCGACTTCGAGGACAGGCGCAGCTGCGACCACACCTGGTCGTTGTAGAAGCTCTTGCCGGTGCGCGGGTCGACCGGACGGATCGCGCCGGGCATCGTGCTCCACTTCAGCAGCTGGAAGCTGCGCACCTTGGCTTCGTCGATCGGGTAGCGCGACAGCACCAGCATGCCGTACTGGCCCGGGTGCAGGCCGTAGCCCCAGGCGTCGTTGCCGCGGCTGCGGCCTTCGCCGCCGACCGTGCCGTTGCCGTCCAGGTCCAGGCCGCTGGGCACGCCGGTGTTGACCGGGGCCAGGTAGCGGTAGGCGAAGTGCAGCGGCTTGCCGCCGCCGGGCTGGGCCACTTCCAGGTAGCGCTTCTGGAACAGGTCGGCGGCGCGGTGGGCGTCGTCGAAGTCGAACTCGTTCAGCAGCACCAGGTCGGGGCGCACCTGCTGCAGCACCGCGGCGATCTTGCGCGCGTGCTCGCTGTTGCCTTCCAGTTCCTTGATCAGGCCGCCGGCATCATCCGAATACAGCGAGGTGTTGTAGGTGGCCAGGCGCAGCGTCGAGGACGGCTTTTCGGTCATCGCAGGGGACTTGGCGAAGGCGGGGGCGCTGGCGCCGCAGAGCAGGGCCAGGGCGAGGATCAGGGGATGGCGGCGGGTGATGTTCATGGGCCGTATTGTGCACCCGGCCCGGTGTCAGCGGTTTGTCAGCGTCCGTCCAGATCGCTGTCGAAATCATGCCAGCGGCGGCCGTCGTAGGCCTCCAGCGGGCGGTAGCGACGCTTGTAGTCCATCTTCTGGTGGTCGCGGATCCAGTAGCCGAGGTACAGGTGCGGCAGGCCCTCGCGCCGGGCCCATTCGATCTGCTGCAGGATGGCGAAGGTGCCCAGGCCGCGCGCGGCATGGTCCGGGTCGAAGAAGGTGTAGACCGCCGACAGGCCGTGCTCGGTCACGTCGGTCACCGCCACCCCCAGCAGCTGGCTGGGCTGGCCGTCGTGGCCGGGCAGGCGCATCTCCAGGAAGCGGGTATGCGACCAGCTGCCGATCAGGAACTGCTCGAACTCGTGCGGGCCGTGGTCGTCCATGCCGCCGTTGGCGTGGCGATGGGTCAGGTAGCGGTGGTACAGGTCGAACAGGTCCTGGCGCGGCATGGCGGCGGTGATGCGCACCTCCAGGTCGGCATTGCGCGCGGCGCAGCGGCGCTGGCTGCGGTCGGCGGCAAAGCGCGCCACTGGAATACGCACGGCCACGCAGGCATGGCACTGCGCGCAGTGCGGGCGGTAGACCAGGTCGCCACTGCGGCGGAAGCCCCAGCTCAGGGCCAGCGGGTACAGCCCGCCCAGGCGGCGGTCCTGCGGGTCCAGCACCAGATCGCGCGCAACGCGGTCCGACCAGTACCCGCAGGGGTGCTCGCCGGTCTGGAACAGTCTCAGTTCGTCGTCTCTGTCGCCGTGGATCGCCATGGGCACAGCATAGCCCCAGCGTGTCGCAATGGCCGCGACTGTCCGCCGGATGAACGGAACCGGCCGCTGCGTCAACCGATGTCGTGGTCGGGCGTTGTTGTCTCCCGAGGGTGAAGTGATCACCTCGACGCAATGACGTAATCCCCATACCAGGAGTGACTCCATGATCCGTACCCCCCTGCTGCTGGCCCTGCTGCTGGGCACCTCCGCCACCGGCATCGCCCTGGCCGCCGATACCCCCGCCAACCCGAACGCCCCGGCGCAGCGTCATGCCAAGCTGGACACCAATGGCGATGGCGTCATCGACCGCAGTGAAGCCGCCGCCAACCCGCGCCTGGCCGCGAAATTCGACGAGCTGGACAAGAACAAGGACGGCAAGCTGTCGCGTGACGAGCTGCCGCGCTGGAAGCATGGCCGTCGTGGTGGCCCGGGCGCCTGGATGGCCAAGCTGGACGTGAACAAGGACGGCCGCATCAGCCGTGAGGAAGCCAAGGCCGACCCGCGCCTGGCTGCGCGCTTCGACCAGATGGACGTCAACAAGGACGGCTACCTGGACAAGGCCGACCGCGAGCTGCGCATGAAGCAGCGCCGTGATGCCTGGTTCGCTGCCGCCGACACCAACAAGGACGGCCAGCTGAGCAAGGCCGAGTTCGATGCCGCCAAGGGCCCGATGCACGGTGGCCCGCGCCACGGTGGCCCGCGTGATGGCAACGCACCGAAGCCGCCGCGCAGCTGATCGCGCGTACTTCGGGTTCCCACATCGCCGGCATCATGCCGGCGTTGTCCGTTCCGGGGCCTCAAAGCCGCCCGCTGCGCACCAGCGAATACACCAGCAGGCCGACCACGATCACGTTCATCACCAGCACGCCGGTCCGCCCGTAGGCCAGCTCGTACTGCCAGTTGATCGCCGATCGACCCTTGCGCGCGGCGTCGCGCGCGATCAACGGTTTCATGATCCGCTGCAGTGGCACCAGACACTGGTAGTTCACTACGCCCAGGCCGATGACCAGGAGGGCAAGCTGCAGCCACAGCGGCACCGCCAGCATCAGCGAGACCAGCAGGCTGGTACAAACGACCATCGCAGTGAACGTGTTGAGGTGCACGAACCGCCGCACCTTGGCCTGCTCCTGCGGCGTGTCTGCAAAGCGCAGCAGGAAGCGGCCGCCGAGATAGCTGCCGGCGACGCCGCCGATCACGCCACCGGCAATGGCGGCCCAGTTGCTGGCGGGAATCAGATGCAGTTGGCTGGCAGCGGCGGTCAACGAACCCATCGCGGCACCGCCCGCGGCGCTGACCCCACCCAGGCCCAGCTTGCTGCCGCCCACGCCCACCCCGGTGCCGAGCAGGATCGCTGCGCTGGCCGTGCCCGGTGCAGCGATCAGCACCATCGACACCACTGTTGTCGCGAACGCGGCACTGGGCGCACTGCTGCGGGCGAAATCGCCGAAGCGCTGCAGCAGGCCGTCGCGCACCTGCGCGCGGGCACGTGACAGGCGCTTGCGCACGGCTGCATCGCTGAGGCCGAGCAGATCGGCCACCTGCTGTGAGCGCTGGCCCTCGCGGTAGTAGAGCAGCAGCACTTCGCGGCTGTCGCTGGGCAGGGCGGAGATGATGTCCTCGGCGGCCACTTCTTCTTCCAGCCGCTGCAGGCAGTCGGCCGCGCCCGGCGTCGGGTCGGCGGCCATGCCCAGCGCGACCTCGGCGGCATCGCCGGTCAGCGGGCGGCCGCGCTGCGCGCGCAGCCAGTCGCGGGCCAGGTTGCGGGTGATCTGCCGCAGCCACGGCAGGAAGCTGGTCGAGCTGCGCAGCTGGTGCAGCTGCTGCCAGCCTTTGACGAAGGCCTCCTGGGCGATGTCCTCGCTGGCCTGGCGGTCGCGGGTGATCGCCAGGGCGATGGCGGTGACCGTGTTCTGGCAGGCCAGCACGATGCGCCCATAGGCGTGCTGGCAGCCAGTGCTGGCCGCCAGCAGCTCGCGTTCAAGCGTCTCGTCGATCGTTGCAGCGAAAGTCGTCATGGCGGCAGCTCCTGCTGGGATTGTGTCCCAAGACGGAGCTGCGCGCCCGATGTGACCGGTTCGCGCCCTGGTAGCGCCGGGCCATGCCCGGCGGCTTTTCTGTCAGGCCGCTGCGCTCGCCGGGCATGGCCCGGCACTACCCGTTGTTACGTCGACGGCTGGATGCGGACCCGGACTTCTTCCTCTTCCGGCGGCGCCTGCGGGGCCGGCTGCGCCTGCTGCGGCTGTGCCTGCGGGGCCGGGGCCGGTGCGGCGGGAGCCGGGGCGCCGCGGTGGCGCAGGCCGATCACCAGCGCCACGCCGGCGATCACCACCAGCAGGGCGATGCGGATGCGCCAGGCCCAGCCGCGGCCACTGCCGGTGGTCTCGGCGGTATCGCGGAACGCGAATTCGGCGGTCGGGTGGTCGCGGCGGGTGGTGTCGAGCAGGCGTGCGTCACGCAGGATCTCGCGTGCACGCGGCTGGTCGTCGGCACGCACGATCCACACCGCCGGGTAGCCGTGGCTGTTGCCCAGGTCGGTATAGCTGAACTGGCCACGGCGACGGGTCTTGTACGAGCGGCCGTTGGTCACCTTCACTTCGATGTCGTGGCTGCGCAGCAGCTCGGCCACGCCCTCGACGGTTTCCACGCGCTGGCTGCTGAAAATCTGGCGCATTGCTTACTCCTTGGCCGGCACGGCGGCCGCGGCATCCTGGTCCGGTACCACGCGGATCAGGCCTTCCTGGGCGGTGCTGGCCACCAGCACGCCATCACGGGTGAAGAACTGGCCGCGGGCCAGTCCGCGCGAATCCTGCGCGCTGGGGCTGTCCAGCGAATACAGCAGCCAGTCGTCGGCGCGGAACGGGCGGTGGAACCAGATCGCGTGGTCCAGCGAGGCCATCTGCACGTGCGGGTGGTAGTAGCTGATGCCATGCGGGAACGTGGCCGTGCCCAGCAGGTGGAAATCGGAGGCGTAGGCCAGCAGCGCCTGGTGCAGCTCGGGCGCATCGCCGACCGGTTCGCTCAGGCGCAGCCACACCTGGTGGTAGGGCGGGCGCTTGGGCGGGTTCAGTTCGTCGCGCGGGTAGACGTGGCGGAACTCGAACGGGCCGCCGCGCGAGAGCCAGCGCTGCACCTTGATCGGCAGCCGCTCCAGCACCTCGGCCGGCAGCGGGCGGTTCGGTTCGATGTCCTCCGGCTGCGGCACCTCGGGCATCTTGTGCTGGTGCTGGGCACCGGTCTCGGCCTGCTGGAACGAGGCCGCGCAGAAGAAGATCACCTTGCCGTGCTGGATCGCGGTGACCCGGCGCACGGAGAAGCTGCCGCCATCGCGGGTGCGGTCCACGTCATAGACGATGGGGTGGTCGATGTTGCCGGCGCGCAGGAAATACGCGTGCAGCGAGTGCACGTGGCGGCCGTTGTCGACCGTGGCCTGTGCAGCGGCCAGCGCCTGGCCCAGCACCTGGCCACCGAACACGTACTTGGTGCCGATGTCGCGGCTCTGCCCGCGGAACAGGTTGTCCTCCAGCCGCTCCAGGGTGAGCAGGTCGATCAGCTCGGAGACGACGGGTTCGGGCATGTCGTTCAAGGGGGCGGCCACAGCAGTGAAGAAGGCTCGATTATACCGGTCAGGGGTCGGATCCCTTTCGCTTTGCGAAAGGGCTCTGACCCCAGGCGAGGCGCGGCGGTTACTTGCCCAGCCTTGCCACCAGCGCCTGCAGGGCATTCTGCGCATCCGGCGCGAACCAGGCCTCGACGAACCGGTCCAGCTGGATCAGGTCCGGGTGCAGCGCCTCCTGCAGGTCGGCACGGGCCACCGCGCGGGTCAGCAGCATCGGCTGGCGCGGCTGCTTCAGCAGGTTCTGCAGCCAGGCAATGGCGCGTGCCACCACCAGGTCGCCCTCGGCCAGTTCATCGACCAGGCCGATCTGCAGCGCCTGTTCGGCCGGCACCAGCGCACCGGTGGCGAGCAGGATGCCCGAACGGTGCACGCCCACCGCGCGGCGCAGCAGGCGCTGGATGCCTTCGGGCGCCACCAGGCCCACCTGCACCTCGTTCAGGCCGATGGCATAGGGGCGGGCCGGGTCGGCACTGCGCGCCATCACCCGGTAATCGCAGCACAGCGCCAGCACGCAGCCGCCGGCCGGCGCATGGCCGGTGATGGCCGCCACCACCGGGATGCGGCTCTCGGCCACGCTGCGCACCGCGCCGAAGAAGGCGTTCCAGCTGTCCAGCAGCTTGTGCTTGTCATCGCCGTGGGAGAGCAGGTGCGGCACGTCCATGCCACCGGTGAAGACCCGCTCGCTGCCCGACAGCACGATGCCGTGCGCGTCCTCGGCCATGGCCAGCTCGATGGCGTGGATCAGCTGCCGGCACAGTTCGGTGTCCAGTGCGTTGACCGGTGGCCGCGCCAGGCGCAGTTCGCGGATGGGGCCATGGTTGATCACCTCGATGAGCGTCGTCATGCTGCGGTCTCGTTGCGGACAGGAATCTGAGGCGATGATAACCAAACCATTCGTTGGCGTATTGTTGCTGCTGTGTGCGGGCGCAGCATCGGCGGCCACCGCCGTGCCGGCCTGCGTCACCGTGCAGCAGGGCTGGGCGCGCCTGCCGCCAAACCCGGCCATGCCGATGACCGCTGGCTACGGGGTGATCCACAACGGCTGCGCCAAGGCGGTGGCCATCAGCGGCGCACGCAGCGCCAGCTTCGGCGACGTGTCGCTGCACGAAACCACGATCGTCGATGGGGTCAGCCGCATGCGTGCGGTCGAGCGCCTGCCGCTGGCACCGGGCGCGCGCGCCGAGCTCAAGCCGGGCGGCCTGCACCTGATGCTGATGGAGGGCAAGGGCGCACTGAAGGAAGGGCAGGTCGTGCCGCTGCAGCTGCAGCTGGAGGGCGGTGGCGAAGCCAGCGTGACGCTGACGGTGCGCAAGGCCGCGCCGTAACGCGTCGCCCGTTCCGCGGGGGCGGGGCCCGGGGGGCCCCCCCCCGGACGGGCCCGGCAAGCCCGGGGGGCGGGGGGGGGGGGGCGGGGGGGGGTGGGGCCGGGGGGCGCGGGAGCCGCCGCGGGGGGGG